>JAHDHV010000509.1 GCA_020631155.1 Bacteroidota bacterium
ACAATTCTATCAATATAGTATTGTCTTTCAGGACGTGGCCCAACTAAAGACATATCACCGATTAATACATTATAAAATTGTGGAATTTCATCCAATCGCCATTTTCGCATAATAAATCCCCAGGGAGTAATACGGCTGTCATTTTTACTTGACAGTGCAGGGCCATGTTTTTCGGCATCTACATACATAGAACGAAATTTGTAAATATAAAAAGGGCGACCGCCTTGTGCAATACGTTCCTGCTTGTAAAAAATAGGCCCTGGCGATGAGCGTTTTACTTTAATCGCAGTGAATAAATACAATGGACTAAACAATAGTAATACCAAAACAGATGCCACAATATCAATACTGCGTTTAATGATGCGTTGCCAAGCGGGCATCAATTCGGGATAGATTTCGATAAATACCGCCCCAAGCACATGATTCATCCGAACAGAACCCGCCAAAATATCGTACATATCGGGAATCATTTTGATGACCACCTGTTGGTCGGCCAGCAAATTCATGATGTTGTTGATGTACGGATGTTCGGAGGTTTCCACAGCGATGATTACCTCATCAATTTGGTATTTTTGGATAATTTTGGGCAAGTCGTTTACGCCACCCAAAATAGGCAAATGCTGTTCCAATCGGTTATTGCTTTTACCATCGGCGGTGATAAAGCCAACAAAACGATAGCCCAAAGAGCGTTCTTGACTATTTACTTCGGTATATAGGTCAATTGCTTTGCCGTTGCCGCCCACGATGAGCGTGTTGTACCCTACAGCCTTGCTTTCTAGTTGCTGTTTTGCGCGTGTTAATACAGTCATACGAAAAAATAATGTCAGAAAAAATTGAAGCATGAATAATACCGCAAAAGAACGGTAATAGCTGGTGTAACTCGTTACTACATCATCTAGTATCACCGCAAATAAGATGATAAACATGCCGATGAATGTAGTAACAGTGGTGCGAAACAGTTCGGCTAATCTTGACTTTCTATAAATATCGGTATAAGAACCTGATACAAAGTGTAGTATTACCCATCCAATAGGAATGATGCTAAGTCCTAGAAAAAATTTAGGGTCTTGAAAATGCCCCCATTCAAAAACGACATTCTCAATCACCAATTTTCGGTAGGTAAAAAATAGTGCCCAGGCTAGTATTGCTGCCAAATAATCTAGTAAAATATAGAACAGCAAACCAATTTTTTTAGTCTGACGCATAAATTATAGTTGGTGTAATAATTTTAAATTATCCCAAAAGAAGGAAGCCTGACTGACATCTGTTGGCAAACTAGATTGGAAAATAAGTTGATGTCTAGTATAGCCGCTATCATTAAGGATAGAAGCCTCGTCAGTAAGGTCTACATAAATGGTATTCCATTCCTCTTGTGGGTTGACAATCAGAGCGGCCAAGTCTCGTTGTTCGGTACTACTAGATTGAGAACCTCGAACAATAATCTGAAAAGCAATGGTACACTTGTAAGTCATTTCCAAAAAAACGGCTTTTTTATTGCCGGGTAGTTCATACTTATCTGTTGTTATTATAGAGAAATTATTAGCTTCTTCTCCTAAAGTAATGCGCCCTGAACGGTCTCCTTGAAAAACGAGGGAGCTATTACTGGTCAATTGCAAAGCAGCAGCCCCCCCCAAATCTATAAAATTATTCCCCTGTTCAAAATCATTAATAAAATCAAATATCATACTGTTGATGTACTTAAACTGAGGAGCTATGGGAGTAGTACCACCCGGATTTGGGGTTAATTGAAACGCATAGGGTGCCCAAAAGGGGTAGATGATATGTGTGCTAGAAATACCATTATTGGCAATGCCCGCCCTAATACTAATACTAGCTTCTTGCGCTGCCAGTATTGGAATGGTAGCAGGTAGTTCATAAACACCAAGTCCTTGGCCATCTACAAATAACCATACATTATTAATATTGTGTTGGTTAGTACCTTGACTAATATTGGTTTCTAATTGTAATTTGTCTATTTGAATAAAGGTAGGTAATGTTTCTTCTTCATCGCAACTTGCCATCAATAGTAAACAAAAAGCAAGTAGTAGATTAGTATATATAAATGATAGTGATGTTATTTTTGTATAAAATTTGATCATAATGTTTGTTAAAATGGCAATAATTGTGATGCTACTTAGACATTGAAAAACAGCCTTATTGTTGCATCAAACATTAAAAAATGACATAACTTAGGTAATGAGCACAAAACTAGGTAGTTCTTGTTGCTTCTACAAGATTCTAGGATTCAAAGTCAATAGATTTGGAGTTGCTTGGTGATTTTGCCTGCAATTTTATAAGCCAATTTTAGCGCATTATAACCATCCTGCACACTTACTGCCACGGCTGATTGATGAATAATGCTTTGTGCAAGTAGTTCGAGTTCTTTTTTGATGGCATTTATAGGCAATATCTCTGGATGCTCAAAGGTGATGTATTTGGAAGTATGTTTAGGGTTGACATTTAATTTAAAAAACGCTTGTTGATTCGGTTGCGTATCTGACAGCTGTATTATTTCTGTCTTTTTTTCTAAAAAATCTATACTCACATAAGCATCACGCTGGAAGATACGCATTTTTCGCATGTTTTTTAACGATAAACGACTCGCCGTTACATTAGCCACACAGCCATTATCAAACTCAATACGCGCATTGGCAATATCGGGCGTATCCGACAAAATAGCAACGCCACTTGCTTGTACTTGACTTACCTCGGCAGCTACTAAACTCAAAATAATGTCCAAATCGTGAATCATCAAATCCAACACAACTGACACATCCGTACCACGCGGATTAAATTGCGCTAGACGATGCGTTTCGATAAATAAAGGTTGTAAAGTCTTGTCTTTCAAGGCTAAAAATGCGGGATTAAAGCGTTCTACATGCCCTACTTGCGCCTTAATATTTGCATTGGCAACCAATTCCACCAATTGTTTCGCCTCGTCCAAGGTATTTGCCAAAGGCTTTTCAATAAATAAGTGTTTACCAGCTTGAATGGCCATTTTAGCACATTTAAAATGGGCTATCGTTGGCGTAACGATGTCTACCACATCTACCGAATTAATTAATTGCTCGGCTGTGGGAAATGCAGTAATATTTAATTCTTTTGCTACCTGTTGTGCTTGCTCGACATCCGAATCATAAAAACCAACAAGTGTATATGTCTCAATTTCTTTAATGAGTTTTAAATGAATTTTTCCTAAATGTCCCGCCCCAAGAACCCCAATTTTCAATTTCATGTATGTTTTTTAGTTGTTAGAATTTAGTTGTTAGAGATTAGCTAGTTGATTATCAACTTTATAATTTGTAATTGATAAGGTATGTTTTATTTTATTACTAATACTTTGTTTCTAAAAATGCTATTTAGATATTTAGCCTTTTGGCTATTTAGCTTTTAAAAATCAGTAATTGATTTTATATTTTTATATGAATAAATACTTTGTTGCAGAACTCCCTTAAAAATAATTGCTATCAATAAATTTGCCCAAACACGAATCACTGGTCTACGAATCACGAATCCACGAACCGTTAGGTAGAAAAGCTCAGTATTTGAAACATACCATTGATAATTTGTAATTGGATTACGAAATAAAGCATTTTTTTTAAACAAAAAAAACAGGACTTTCTTTTATTATGGAAAAGCAAAAACTAGATAGCTGGATTCCCTAAAAAAAATGTAACTTTGCAGGCTTCAAATAAATACTCAAAATAAAACGACACTTTTTTTAGAAAGGGTAATAACCTTTAATACTTTAAGAACAAAATTGTGCACAATTAAATAGTGCTTGGCACTTATGAAAACGACAATAAATAAAAAGGTTGCTTTTTACACACTTGGCTGCAAGCTCAACTATTCGGAGACTTCCGCCATTGGGCGATTGATGAAAGAACATGATTTTCAAACGATTCCTTTTCATCAAGGGGCAGATGTATATGTGATCAATACCTGCTCGGTAACGGATAATGCCGATAAAAAATGTCGTAAAGTCATTCGTCAGGCACTCAAACACTCGCCCGATGCCTATATCGTCATTGTGGGGTGCTATGCTCAACTCAAGCCGCAGGAAATCGCCAATATTGAAGGGGTAGATTTGGTGCTGGGGGCTGCCGAAAAATTTAATATTGCAGCGCATCTTACTGACCTTACTAAACGTAGAAAAGGGG
>JAHDHV010000510.1 GCA_020631155.1 Bacteroidota bacterium
AACAAAAATCACTCAACATCAACCCGTCATTTTAACGTTGACTAACTACTTAGATACAATTAATCAACACTGCCCAATTTTAAATAATTAACCCATCTGGTATCTACTCTTTGAAGAAATTAGGGGTTTCTTCAAATTAGTGTATATAAGTACCACACAATAATTAAATGGGACTCTTTGTTTGATTAAAACAATGAAAGTCAATACTTTAGAATAAAATTGTGCACAATTAATTAGTGCTTGGCACTTACCACTATTTGTATTAAATAAATATTTGTATACTTATTTGATAAGTAGTTGATTATGTTTGTACTGAATTAGCTTGGGTTAAATGCAAAAAAAATCAAGACACATTTTTAAGGTACTGTTAAAAGCGAAATAATACTTATTTTTTATTGTAGTGATGCTATATAAATGGATAGTTAAAAGTAGCAGTTAGTAGTTTAAATGAGTAATTATTGATTGTTTTAATGGTTATTTTACTTACGCTTTAAATAATGATAGTATAATTATGTGAAGGACGTGGCTCTTATTTTACGCAGTTTTTGTAGTTTTTGAATAATAATAATTTCAATTAAAAGAATAATATCGTTTCTATAGATGTGTTAAGCTAACATAGGATTAATGGCATTCGTATTTCATTAAATATTGATGACAATAGGAGAATGTTGTTGAAAAACATTTGCCCAAATACTTTTTTTAAGCCCCTTATAATGCCAAAGATACTGATTTTCAATGATTATTAATCAACTGAAAAATAATTTGTATGTAATTTGACAGAAAGCAAGCAAAGCTTTAACCTATGACTTTAACTGATTGTTATGAAGAGTTAAAAGTAATATGCAAAATCTGTTTTACTAAAAGAAAATGATTTTTTGAATGTTAGATATATAGCTGTTTTGTTAAAAAGCTTGATGCCATAGTATTATCAAATAGTGTGCCACAACACATGATTAATAATTGACATTCAATAGTTTAAAAATGGCAGGAATGAATAACAATGTAAAAAAATGGCTTTTTATATGCAAAAAAGTAGTAGTATTTATTGAATCAGTAAATAAGGCAATAAGGTAATGTTATTGTCAAGTAATGTCATTTTTGCATCAAAAAAAACGGATTGTTAAATGGGAAATTATGTAATTGAAGTGTAATGAGGCAAGATAGGTAATTATGCAATTATTAAGAGAAAAAAGTGTTTTTTTACATTTCTTTTTTCAAAAAAAACTTAAAAAAAATATTTTTTGGGTTATGCAGGATCATTTGTCCACAATTTTGTAAAATGCTACCTTATGTTGTATAGATTATCAGACACTTAGTTCAAGTTTGGAGAACACCTATTCGGATATTTAGTTTTTTAGCTCTTTGACTTTAAAAGTTAAGCAATCAGAAATTAGTTATACCACCCACATCCATGTTTTTCACAAAAAAAATTTTTGTGCATTTAGGTTCAAGTTGTTTATTTTCGTACGACTAGAAAACGCACAAGCGGACAAAGGTAGTACTATTTTTTCCTCAACTTATTATTTCCGCATTACTAAGCAAACAAGTCTATTTAGGAAACAGAAAAAATTTCTATTTTTCCCAAAAAAATAATACCTTTGCAGCCCAAAAAGGGCATTTAAACCAAATGACATCAGAAGTTAAGATTTTCGGTGGAACAGCATCACATGGTTTGGCAGAAAAAATTGCACAATCCTATGGCAAAAGCATTAGTAAAATTAAGGTATCACGATTTTCTGATGGGGAAATTTGCCCATACATTCAAGAGTCAGTAAGAGGAAGTTACGTATTTTTTGTACAATCTAGCTTTTCTCCTTCTGATAATTTGATGGAGTTGTTGTTCATGATTGATGCAGCTAAAAGAGCTTCGGCTCAGTACATTACTGCCATTATTCCTTATTATGGCTATGCACGGCAGGATAGGAAAGATAAATCAAGAGTGCCAATTACTGCCAAATTAATTGCCAATCTTTTGACAACGGCAGGCGCAGATCGAGTCATGACTATGGATTTACATGCGCCGCAAATTCAAGGCTTTTTTGATATACCTGTTGATCATTTATATGGTTCTGCCATATTTATACCTTATATTCGCACTTTAGGTTTAAAAAACTTAATGTTTGCTTCTCCTGATGCTGGCAGTGCAAACCGTGCGCGAGCATTTGCCAAGCATTTTAAAAAGAATATTGTTATTTGTGATAAACATAGGGAGCGAGCTAATCGAATTGTGAGTATGACTGTAATAGGGGATGTGAAGGGACAAGATATTATTTTAGTAGATGATATAGTAGATACTGCAAATACTTTGTGCAAAGCGGCAGAGGCAATTATGGCTAAAGGGGCAAATAGTGTGCGTGCTTTTTGTACGCATCCTGTTTTATCAAGAGGAGCTTATGAGTTAATTGCCAATTCCGTTTTAGAGGAACTAGTTGTTTGTGATACCATTCCTGTGCAGCAATCTATAGATAAAATAAAGGTGCTATCGGTGGCAGAATTATTTGCTACTGCTGTTCATCATGTGATAGAGCATAAATCTATTAGCTCTTTATTTGCTGTTGAGCAATGAGCTTTGTCAATTAAGTGCCAAGCACTAATTAATTGTTACCTTAATTTTACTCAAGTACTTAATAAATTAATAACTATAAATAAATATACATAATGGAAACATTAAGCGTTAACGCAGAATTGAGAACTGATATTAACAAGAAAACAACAAAGGCATTGAGAAGGGAAGAAAAAGTGCCTTGTGTATTATATGGTGGAGAAAATACAGTGCATTTTGCTGCGTCTGCTCGCGATTTCAAAAAATTATTGACAAGTCCTAAATTTCATGTAGTAGAAATCAATTTGGACGGAAAGGTGCATAAGGCATTTTTAAAAGCAGAGCAATTTCACCCTGTTACTGATAAATTATTGCATCTTGATTTTCAGGAACTTGTACCGGGTAATAAGGTATTAACAAAATTGCCAATCCGTTTAACTGGTTTAGCCAAAGGGGTGCGTTCAGGCGGTAAATTGATGGTGAAAGAGAGAACCGTGAAGGTAAAAGCTTACCCTAAAGACTTAGTGAGTGAGATTGTTGTAGATGTAACGGAATTGGAGTTGAGTAAGTCGGTAAGAGTTCAGGATATTGATTTACCAGAAGTACAATTTATGGACTCACCAGCAATTCCAATTGCTTCTGTCGAAATTACAAGAGCATTGAGAAGTGCTGCTGCCGCTGCTGCCAAAGATGGTAGTGAAGATGGTGCAGAAGGAGGAGAATAATACTTACCCTTAGAAACTGTTAGCATTTTAAGTGCCAAGCACATATTTAAATGTACATAGTTTTGTTGTAAAGTATTGATAAACAGTGCTTTAGGGTGTAGTATGCCATTTGATTTTGTTTAAGTACTTAATAAGTAATATTTTTACATGCATTTTTTATAAAAAAACGGTAAGCCGATAGCCTAGTACTATCGGCTTATTATTTATTAGTATATAATAAAGAAAAATGACTTATTTAATTGTTGGTCTGGGAAATATTGGCAGCGAATATGCAGGCACACGCCACAATATTGGCTTTGATGTGGTAGATGCTTTAGCTGAAAAACATAATTGCGCCTTTGATTTAAAACGTTTAGGGTATAAATCCGAATTTCGATTTAAGGGGCGTAGTTTTCACTTAATTAAACCAACAACGTATATGAATTTAAGCGGTAAGTCTTTGCGCTATTGGATGCAACTATTGAAAGTGAAACAGGAAAATGTATTGGTTATTGTTGATGATAAGGATTTAGATTTTGGGAAATTGCGATTAAAGGGCAAAGGAAATGACGGTGGACACAATGGTTTGAAAGATATTACCAAGCAACTAGGCAATAATAAATATGCTCGCTTGCGTTTTGGCATTGGCAGCAATTTTCGTCCGGGACAGCAAGTTCGCTATGTACTTGGCAAATGGACAGAGGGCGAAGCCGCTGAAATTCCAAATCACATTGATAGAGCTGTTCAAGCCATAGAAAGCTTTGTAACTATCGGTCTTGCTCGAACAATGAATCAGTTTAATTGAGCTTGTGGGAGATATAATAGGTAATTTTTTTTATATGTATTTGTAGAAGAAAATAGGTATGTTTCATTTTCTTCCTAACACTTTAATTCTAAGATTGCTATTTAGCTAT
>JAHDHV010000511.1:0-1554 GCA_020631155.1 Bacteroidota bacterium
TAAATGATTTAGAATGAAATAAGGTGTATTAATCCCTTATGATACCCAGTTAGTTTAGATAAGAAACTAATTGGGTATTTATTTTATCTGATTAATTTGTGAGATTAACCACTGATTGTAAGGGCTATTACTAATATTAATTTGACTGATTAATGTGCTTTTGTCTGTGTCATATTTGGAGCCTTTATACTTGAGGTTATTATAATTCATAAACAATTTATAGAGTTTGTTATAGGTAAGATAAAAATGATGGTAGATTTCGTATTGATAACCAATTGTTTTTTTTTGATTCCCTTCATAAGTGAGTAGTTTTCTATAGGAATCAATTAATCTATTAATATCTGTATTATACGTTCTAAGTATGGAGGGGTCGCTTTTAAATATTTCAAAGGCAGTTTTTAGATGAAGCACTTTTGAGTCTAGGTTAATAAATGCAGCACGGTTGTTTTTATTTTGCTTAATTATTTTAAGTGCTTTTGTAAAGTTTTCTTGCTTAAATGCTATAAGGGCCAAACAGTAATTTTTATAAGTGTTTTTATCTTTTGCTAGAACTTGGCTATAATACTGGGTAAATGCTTCTGCCCATTCATAGCCATTTTGAAATCCTTGATTGAGCTGTATAGGTACTAGATGTGTTGTTTGGAGACTAGCAAACAAAGGGTTTTGGGCTAGTTTAATAGCAGCTACAACTGCATTTTTGAAAAAGCCTGGTTGTATTTTTTGTCGTTTGTTTTTTTCTTTTGCATAGCGCAAATTAATAATTCGGTTATAAAATAAAAATAAGGTACGAAGCAATTTTTTATCCCCATAGTTTGATCGTCGAATACAATAATTTGTAATGTATGAACACACTTCTATCTGGTCACCCTCAGCTAAACAGTTCATTTCCTGATCTAGTATCTCTTCAATTTTAAGAATGTATTGTTGATTGTCAAATAAATTATTTGAGATATTTTCAAATAGTATTTTGATATAGTAATATATCTGAATAACGGGATATTCTGGTAAAGGGATACTCGTTTCTAATTGATCAAGTAGCGATAGATATCTAATTTCAGAAATATCAACACTTTTTTTGTCGTCATGAATAAAAGATGTATTGCTAAGGTATTCGCAGTAAATTTTTAGCTTATTATATATAAAAAAAATGTCCATTACCTCTGATAAGTCTTTAAGATCAGGGTTTTGTGTACGGTCGCCTTTACGAAGAATAAGTTCGCGCTTTTTTCGCTCGTCAGTTATTTTTTTTAGAAGCAATTCATAGTAATTTTGCATAATTCTCAGCTTATTTTTTTCCAGTTCTAATAGTTTGATAGTCAGTTTTTTAGATAGCTTATTTGCTTAAAAAATAATCAAGATTTTTGAAAAACATCCTATTTGTCTCCATCCCTAAATTATTAGATTAGGTTAAATTGCCGAGGCATTCTATATAGCGATGCTTAACTTGTTACGTGTGCAGCCTGTAACAGCGGGCTGTACGCTTTTTTCAAAAATAGTTAATTTTTTGAGAAGCCTTCTCAAAAAATATGCAAGTTATCAGTTGTCTATTATTTT
>JAHDHV010000511.1:1654-4159 GCA_020631155.1 Bacteroidota bacterium
AGCTTTTCCTCTTCTCGTTTTTTTTCTAGCCAATCTAAAAAGTTAAACGAATAGATATACGATTTTTCAAATGGGTCTACGAGAAGCTTTTCGAGCGATTGCTCTAGCTTATCAAGAAGGGGAGTAATAGCTTGTTGTAATTGTTTTTTTTGGGCTGCATTTTTAAAAAACTTGAGTAATACTTGCTCTGTTTTTAGTGCTTTTTTATGGCGATTGAGGGTACGTAGTAAATTAGGGGCAACCGAAGCCAAATGTTTCCACGTTTTACGCTCGTATTGCAAAATGCAATATTGTACATAAAACATCCCTGCTGCATCTTTACGTACTTTCTCTACTTTTAAATCCATTAATTTTTGACTAAAGTGCTGCGCCTTTTCATATTTTTTGAGTTCCATGTATTTAAGTTTTAGATTCATATAATACATGCAAAGTGCTTGTGGAGTGAGTTGGCGTTTAAATTTTGGAAATTGTTGTTGTAGTTTCTCTAAGTATTTTTCACCTGCTACAAAGTCTTTTTTCATCAAAAAATAATACTGTATGATATTAGGAGAAGCATAAGTGAATATTCGCTTTTGATTATTCATACTTAGATGCCGGATATCAGCTAGGTATTGTTGTGCCTCTTCAATGACTTGAGGAGAACGAATAATCAAGCCACTATACATATACTTTATCAGCGCGTCCACATAAATAGCTTGACATGTTTTTTTAAAAATCGGACGTTGATTAAATAGGTGAATAAAGCGTTTGTTCCATTTATGAAAAACAATGTGTTTCTCAGCCAAACGACAGTAAATAATTTGGGTGCGAATAAAATTAACTTTGGCGTGAAACGATTGAGCAAGTGTTAGTTCTTTTAATTCTTTTTGTGCGATAAATGTCTGAAGTGCTTTTTGGGATTCTTCGTCGCGAGCGACCCAATTTTTTTGAGCAAAAGTGAGTATCTCTATATAGAGTTGTTCATAAGTAGCCCTGTTTTGTATCAGTGCCATTAGTTGTTTTTGTTTTTCATAAATAATCGGTAACTTGTCTTTGTATTCTTTAACAGATTGAGCCATCCAATAATTAAGTTCGTATGTGCATAGTTGTAGGGCCATCTCGTATAACTCTTGCTGTTCGGCTATTTTTTTCCCCTTATCTATATACCGTTTCATTTTTTTGAGCAAGTCTCTTTGGTAGAGTTGATGTATATCTAATAGTAGCAGTTGTAATTCGTGCTTCTCATTTTGAGGTGTGAGGCGAATACTACGCAAAATGCTTCGAAATAGGTAGTCTTCTAATACATGTGATTGTTCCTTATGTGCGAAAAAGGACTTTGCTTTACTGTTATCTAATTCCTCCATTGCTAAGAGAAAATCGAAGTAATCAAGGTAGCGTTTATCCCCTTTTTGACGGTCACTTTGTATGCGGAATGCTTTTTTTTCGGCAGAGGTGAGCGAGTGAATAATGCGATAAAGTGCTTGTGTTGATTTCATTTTTATGAAAATTGAGTTGCTACAAATATAAGGAAAAATGCAAAGAGATAGTAGGCGGCTATTGGAGGGGCGTAGGCATTATTTTATACCCAATTATTTACTTTGTAAAACCATTTAAATGTTTTAATTATGCGAATATTAGTAGTTTTACTTGCTACTTTTTGTTTGTTTTTTGTGCCAAACTTATTTGCTCAAGAACATATTACAATACAAAAACAACGAACAGTATTGGTTAAATGGGCACCTTTAAATCTCATTGATCCTGCTTATCCTGCATTACAGGTTGGAGTGGAGTTTAAAATTCATGATAGATGGAGTTTGGAGCAGCAATTTGGGGGGTGTTTAAATTGCAATCGCGAAGGAACCGCTACCCAATTATTACCTTTTGTAGACGCGATAAAAGCGCGGACACAGGGACGATTTTATTTGAATAAAGCACGGAAAGAAGCTTTACGAGGTAGCTATTTAGCAGTAGAAGGACTGTATGTCTGGTCACAATATCAGCATGATGCTTTTTTTGTAGATAATGAGGGACGTGATGGTTGTTTCGACAAATTTGACGTAAAACGTAGAGGAGTTGGCTTAAATGGTTTATATGGAACACAATTTATAGGAAAGCGCGGTTTTGTAGTTGATTTTTTTACAGGAGTTGGAATACGCCATGAACGTGTACAGCATTTAGGGCGAAACTGCTTAGGAATGATTGATAGTTATCCCGACTGCTTATTTTGTAGTATCCATGACCGGAAAAGTCGTTTGCGTCCTTCTGTTTCTTTAGGGATAAAACTAGGGTGGGGCTGGTAGTCTTGTTTATGTGTTTTTGGAGGGCGTGTCCTTTTTTCGCCTCGCCTGTCAATGCGTTCACGCATCGACAGGTACAAGGCGAAAAAAGGTCGGGCTATCCACTTGTAGTTGGTTCATAGAATACTTGTTCAGCTTATGCCTAGCGGTGTCTTCCGCTGTCAGCCCCGCTAGTCTTTGCTTCACTAAGTATCTATTTCACCAAGCTACCGCTACTATCCCTCACGCG
>JAHDHV010000512.1 GCA_020631155.1 Bacteroidota bacterium
TAAGATTAAGGTAAATAGCTCTTATAGGAAAACCCTCTTTTCTTGACACACTCAGTGAAATTGGGCTTATTACTGGATATTGTTTAC
Source organism: Bacteroidota bacterium (assembly GCA_020631155.1). Classification (GTDB taxonomy): domain Bacteria; phylum Bacteroidota; class Bacteroidia; order Chitinophagales; family UBA2359; genus JAHDHV01. The sequence continues at coordinate 88 of JAHDHV010000512.1, forward strand.
AAAAAATCTATGAAATGATGAAAAGCTTTAGGGATTGGTTATCAAATGTAGGAGCATATAATGATTCATCACCCAATAATATAAAGACAATCCACCTATTAAATCAGCTAAGTTGGATAATTATTGGCATTATGTGTACAGTTCTAATCATGCATTTTATTTGGGGGGAAACATATGGGGCTACTATTATTTATTTGTACATTATTATTTTTCATGCCCTGTTAATTTATCTCAACCAAATTGATAGACATTGGTTAGCTAAAACATTATTTATTGTCAATTATTTCACTCTTGACTTATTGATTGCTTATTTATTTGGAGAGTATTCTCGCATTGAGTATTTGGCTATTTTACTGCCTATTTTTGCATTGGTATTGTTTAATCCTCAAAAACATCGGTGGTTATTTATTGGCATTGGTTTATTAGCCTTTTCGAGTTGTAAGTTGATTTATTTTTTCATTCCCCCTGTATTTCCACATGTATTTCCACTTTTTACTCAAACAGTTATGGCATTTTTTGTGATGTTAGCCTCTTCTTTACTCATCATTACCTTTAAAGATGAGTCAGAACGTGCAGAGCGATTAATGGAAGTTCAGAATAATGCGTTAAAGCAACAGAAACAACAAATTGAACAAAAAAATAAGGAATTGGCAGATAAGCAACGGGCTTTTGAAACGATGACTAGTAACTTACCTGCTTGTATTTCTTATGTAGATAAAGACCATTGTTATCAGTACAATAACCAATTATATCAAAAATGGTTTGGATTTTCTACCAATGAATTAAAAGGGCAGGCTGTAGTAAAAACTTTGGGAGAAGAAAAGTATCAATTTGTAAAACTCTTATTGAATAGAGCTTTAAACGGGGAACATGTTGCATTAGAACAAATCATCTACATAAAGAATGGAGAAGAAAAATATCTGCGGGTAAATTATATACCAGATATTGATAAGGCAACTAAAGAGGCTAGAGGGGTATATGTATTTGCAGAGGATTTGACAGATATTAAACGTACAAATGAACGATTAGAACGCGAAATAGAGGAGCGTAAAAAGGTAGAAATGGCATTGCGAAAAAGCCAAATTAACTATCAAAGTTTATTTGATAATTCTTTTGATGGCATATTAGTGGCAGAAGGTAATGATTTTCGATTTACAGACTGTAATGAACACATATTAAAAATGTTTGGATATAGCAAGAATCAGTTTCTACAGCTATCAGCCAAGGACATCGTACCAACTCGAAGGGAAAATGGTAGCTTAACTGCTGACCTAATAGTGGAGGATATGCAACAATTATTGACTGGCAAAAATGTGTTTTTTGAGTCTGATCATGTAAAATCTGATGGGACTTTATTTTCATGTGAGGTCTCTTTGCTGCCGGTTAATGATGGTACAGGTAAGCCCCAAACAGTTGCAGTGATTAAAGATATTTCACAAAGAAAAACACAAGAAGAAGCGTTGCATAAAGAGGTAGCTCAACACCGTGAAACAACAGCACAACTAAAATTAATGAATCAAGAACTCCAACAATTTGCCTATATCACAGCTCATAATCTGCGCGAACCTGTGGCAAATATCATTGGTTTAATTGAGCTTTATGATACCAATAACCCTGCTAATGCCTTTAACAAAACTATTATTCAAAGTATATTGGAATGTAGCAAAAATATGGATGGGGTAGTCAAAGATTTACACCAAATTATTTCCATTAAAAAAGAAATCAATAGTCCTAAACAAAACATTGATATAAAAGATGTATTTTATAAAATCTGCCAAAGAATTGATAAAAAAATTAAGGATTCTAATGTAAATATCAATACCAATTTTCATCAGTCAAGTAGCATCATTGGTATTCGTAGCTATGTAGATAGCATTGTTCAAAACCTACTCACCAACGCCATTAAATATCGCTCGCCTGAACGCTTGCCCGAAATCCAACTAAGCACTAAAAAAACAGACAATTATCTTTGTTTATCTGTGAGAGACAATGGCTTAGGCATAGACTTAGCTAAAAATAAAGAAAAATTATTTGGTTTATATCGCCGTTTTCACAGCCATGTAAAAGGCACAGGTTTAGGTTTATATTTGGTTAAAACACAAATAGAATCAATGGGGGGTAAAATAACTGTAGATAGTGAAGTTGGAAAAGGGAGTTGCTTTAATATTTATTTTAAAACAAATTAAAAATGATAAAAAAATTAACAAATTTAATAGACTACTTAATACCTAATAAACTGAAAAAAAATTATGAAGAAAAGCAACGAGCAAGGAGTATGATAGGAGGCTATTTCGCAGTTATCTCCATTATCTTTATACTGGAATTGATGGCAAGCACACTTGGGTTAACCTATCATTTTCCCTCCACTTTAATCGGAGGTAGTCTACTAATAATGTTATTATTTTTTCGTTGGAAAGGAAATATCTTTACATGGGGAAATGTACTTATATTTTTATGTTATGTGGCTTTGTTCAATATTTCTTTTATCGAAGGTGGCTTGTATTCCTATACAGTACTTTGGCTAATTTTAGGACCTATACTAGCTTATACAATGGTGGGCAGAAATTCGGGACTTGCTTGGTCGGCCATTGTATTGTTGTCTATTACTTATTTGTTTATTGCAGAAACAGGATTCGCTGAACAAGAACTAAGAAATTCTTTCCTCTACAATAAAGACCAATATTTCTCCTTTGTTTTTACCCTTTTTATCAGCATTTTAGTAATGGTTTCTTTATTTGAGTACAATAAAATAAAGGTGATTAGTGAACTCAAAGCACAAAAAATATTATTAGAAAAACAGCAAATATCAATTAATCAACAAGCAACATATCTGCAAAATAGCATAACAGAATATCAAAAAACAACACAGCAACTGCAAAACAGTAACAAAGAGCTTCAGCGATTTGCCTATATCACCGCCCATAACCTACGCGAACCTGTTGCCAATATTATTGGTTTACTTGCCCTTTATGATACCAACAATCCTAGCAATTCTTTCAACGCAATAATTATTAAAACAGTGGAAGAGTCGGGCAAAAATATGGATGGGGTTATTAAAGACTTACATCAAATTATTTCTATAAAAAAAGAAGTAAATAGCCAAAAAGAACACATTGATATAGTAGAAGTTTTTGAGAAAATTTACTCACAAAATGATGAAAAAATCAAGGCTGCACAAGCACAAATTATCACTAATTTTCAAAAGCCTAGTACCGTTATTGGTATTCGCAGCTATGTAGATAGTATTGTTCAAAATTTACTTACCAATGCCATTAAATACTGCTCGCCTAAACGTTTACCTAAGATTGAATTAACGACCCAAAACACAAACAATTATCTTTATTTATCCGTAAAAGACAATGGCTTAGGTATAGATTTAAACAAAAATAGAGACAAAATATTCAGTCTATATGGTCGTTTCCACAGTCATGTTGAGGGAGCAGGTTTAGGTTTATATTTGATAAAAATGCAAATAGAAGCAATGGGAGGCAAAATAACCGTAGATAGTACAGTTGGCCAAGGCACCACTTTTAAGGTGTATTTTAAAGTTGTATAAAACAACACAATTATGGTATGTTTCATTTTTATCCTAACACTTTGTTTCTAAAATTGCTATGAGTGTGTCAAGAATTTAGGGAATCGCAAAGTATTTTTTATATGAAGGGAAAAATTTACTTTTCCAAAAAAACAAAATAGTCTCTTTTTATTGGCTTTGAAGAGCGACCTTGAAAGTTTTTGCGTTAAGCGCGAAAAAGTTTCACAGTCTTGATTGTTGGGACGTAATGCATTACGTCCTTACTATTTTATCAAGTAAAAAAGAAAAAAACGTAGGTAAAGCGACACCTTTTAAGATTAAGGGCAATAATTGTTATACGAAATCCCTCTTTTTCTGACACACTCAATTGCTATTTGGCTATTTAGACTTTTAGCTCTTTATTTGTTAGAAATTAGTGATCAGAAATTAGTTAAAATAAATCACTTTTTAATTTTCACAATGGATATAAGTAATGCGGAAATTCAAAAGGGTACACAAAAGTCATCATTTTTTCGTAAAGCAGATTCATGAA
>JAHDHV010000513.1 GCA_020631155.1 Bacteroidota bacterium
TAATCACATTTTAGCCTACAAAAAAACAAGACAAAAATCTTCGGAGTCTTCAGGAATATAAAAAATTAACTACTAATTTTTAAAAGCTAAATATCTAAAAGTCTAAATATCTTAGAGTTTGGAGCTAAATTGGTTTTTCGTCTTTTAATTCATTAATAAAAACAATAATAATTTCATTTGATTTTATATAGTTTTGGTTAGAAAAGCAAAAGGCATTATTCTTAAAGTTTATTAAAAAAATAAAAACTTTAAAACCTTGTAACTTTGTAACCTTCCAAACTCTAAAAATATCTAAATAGCAAAAAAGCAATTTTAGAAACAAAAGGTTAGCAAGTAAATAAAACACACCCAATTTTTAATCGAAAATAATTTAGCTTCTATCATATGCTCAATTCTTGCCCAATACATCCATTTTCTCTACTTTATATAAACTAACATTCTTTTCCTCATAGATTTTTGAAAAATCATCAGGGATTTGTTGGACATAATTAGGCAGTTGTCTCCATTGTAAACCACTTAAATAGCGTGTAAAACCATTGGTTAACAAGTAAATAGCCATTGAATCAGTGTTTGCAAATGGATATTTTTGTGCCTGCTTATAATTAAGAAATATTATTTTTTCATTATTAAACTCCAAATAATAATCTGCTAAATTTCGCTGTACTGTATTCGTAATAACAATCGTTTGTTTTGTATTGTTTTTGTAAAGAGTAGGATTAAAAAAACGTTGGATAACCGCTTTTTGTGTCGAATAATTTTGTTGGCGTGCAAAATGCATGGCTTTTAAAGATGGAATAAATAAAAGCATAATAAAAAATGCAACAAAAACATTGTTTTTATATTCATTCTTAAATAAGGGCAGTATAAACCTCAATAAAAACAAGCTAATTATGGGTGTATAAAACCAAAATCGCAACTCAAAACGATTGTAATAAGCTATTACAATAATGATAAATATCAACAGTAAAATAAGCTTTTTTTGCTGTTTTTGCATTAAAAAACGCTCCACAATAGGGGCTACAGCAACCGCAGCAATGGGCGATAAATATAAAAAATGACGAATATCTGGGCACATTGGCAAATAACTAGTCGGCGAAATAGACATATAACAGGCTGCTAAAAAGGCAATGGTAGCAGTTGTAGTTAAAAAAGCTGCTTCATCATTCATCTTTAACAACTGCCTCACAGAATGACAAAGCAATGCTGGAATTAAAAATAGTAAACTGACCAGACCTTCCGAAATAAAAACAAATACTAATTCATAGCTAATTCTTTTCCATAATGCAGCAAATGGCAATTGATCATAACTGCAAGCATTGAAGTAACTATTGCTTTGAATGGCGATAAAACGCATCAATGGATGCCCTGTTTCTATATAAATGTAGAAAAAATAGGCTGCTAAAATTAGTCCCCCCCAAAAGAAACTCATCAACCAAAAGGAAAGGTGTTTTCGCTGAATTACATCAGAGAGAAAAACAAATAAAAAGACGGGTAAAGTTAGTAAAATGGTGCCTTTAGAAACAAAGCCTAAAAATAAGGTGAGTACAAAAGCGAAAGCATATAGAATGTTCCTAAGAAATTGACTTTCAGTATTTTGTGAAGAATAACGGAAATGATATAAAGTAGCGATAGCTGCAAAAAAAGCGAAACAAACCCATACATCAGGCATCATTTTATCGGCATAAAACACCGTCCATTGATTGAGTAGATACAAGGACATAGCCAAAATAATCACCTGTATTTTTTTGCGCCAAACAACGGAAATAAGCAATAAAAGCGTTCCGAAAGTAGCTGCCCAAGCAGGCAAAGCAGATGCCGTATCATTGATGCCAAAACAAGCGTAAGCCCAAGATAAAGGCACTAATAACCCCCAACGATAGGCAAAATGCTCTTTTTCTAGTTCAAAATTTTCACCCAACATTTGCACTGCCAAACGTGCATAGTCCATATCATCATAGCCGTAATGTCCAAAATAACCGTATAGATGCTGTATGATTAGATAGAACATCAGCAGTACTATAAAAATAGTTACGCAAGTTTTTTTTGTAAATATTTTTGACACACTCATGCAGTCACTTCTTTTTTCGCAACATATTAAACACCAAAATAAAACCCAATCCACCAGCAATTAAAAAACCAGCAATACTAAAATAAGATATTCCTCCTTCTGTTTTAAAAGCAGGGCCTAAATCAGTGTTCATCATAATGGAAGAACCTATGATGAGGGCAACAATAATTAAGGTCAAAGACAAGCGATTAACCACATAATCCAAACGATCAAGGATGTGCTCATGGTTTACAATATCTATGTTGACATGCAAATCACCTAGTCGCATTTTTTTTAGAATGTCCTTAACCTCACTAGGAAACGCATACATAAAAGAACTAAAGTCAGTGAAAGTAGCCATCAAATCGAGGCTAATATTTTCGGCTGAATATTGGTCTTTTAACAGCTTTACACCGTAGGGTTTCACAAAATCGAAGGCGTTGAAACGTGGGTGTACTTTTTTGCCAATGCCTTCCAAAATGGTCAATGCGCGGAGAATGATAAACACACCGCCGGGAACGCGAATACTGTAGTCGTAAATAATTTTTTGCAGGCGTGTAGCCATATCTGCAACACTCGCATCGCCTACATCCAGCATCGCAAAATCCTCGATCAGTTCGTTGAGATCGTATTCTAAAGCCCTCATATCCTGAATGTTATCGTCAATGGCGAGTTTGCGAAGGTTTTTAGCCATTGCGGTCGCATCGTGTTGTCCCATCGCAATGAGCACCCCTGCAAAAGCATATTTATCGCGCCGCATGAGCTTACCCACCATTCCAAAATCAATCAAACAGATGACCCCATCTTTGCGAATAAGGATGTTGCCCGGATGCGGATCGGCGTGAAAAAAACCGTATTCAAATATTTGAGTGAGGTAAATATCTAAACCCCTTTCCGCTATTTCCGCAGGGTTCATTCCCCAAGCACTCAGTTGTTCCGTATCTGTAATTTTACAGCCTTTTATCAGTTCTAATACCAATACTTTATTAGTGGAAAAAGCGCGATAAGCTTTAGGGACATAAAATTGCTTATTTTTTTTAAATGTTTCTCTAAATAATTGAATATTACGGGCTTCAATGGTATAATCCAGTTCTTTATACAAGCTTTTTTCAAAGGCATCTACCACATCCATCGGGTGTGAAATGCCGTTTTTTTCAAAATAATTGCGCGCTATTCTCACAATTTCGCGCATGATGGCAATGTCCGTCTCTACGACCTGTCGCACCCTTGGCCGCTGCACCTTAATGACCACATCCTCGCCATTGTGTAACCTCGCGCGATGCACCTGCCCGATAGATGCCGAACCGATGGGCTTTTTAGTGAAATGAGAAAAAACATCATCTAAAGATTGTGATAATTCTGTTTCAATGATGTTTTTGGCAATTTCATACTCAAAAGGCGGAACTTGACTTTGTAGTTTTTCAAATTCTTCAATTAATTCTTTGGGTAAAATATCAGGGCGATTACTCAATACTTGCGCGCCTTTAATAAAGGTAGGGCCGAGTTCTTCGCATACCATCCGCAGGCGTTCCGAGCGGCTGTAAGCAAAAACAGGCTTCTCGTCTCGCGTCCAATTGCGTTGTTGCGTTTTGGGAACAAGGTTTTTCAATGGCGTACTCACCACAATTTCCTCAAAACCATGTTTGAGCAATACCGCAATGATTTCGCGCGCACGCTTTAGATTTTTAAAGGTTTGATCAAATAACATAGATGGTTTAGTTTCATGTTATTTCTAGTATTTCTTTGGATTTTTAGATTTTTAGATTTTTGGACTTTTAGACTTTTGGATTTTTAGACTTTTGGGGGTTTGCAACTTTATAACCTTCCAACCTTCCAACCTTCCAACCTTCCAACCTTCCAACCTCAAACACAAACATACAAAAAAAAGCCAAGCCTTTATTCTATTTCTAGAAAATAGGCTTGACTTACGAATAGTAATATCTGGTAGTCATTTTCCTACCAAAACATTATGAAAAAGCGATTATCTTTATTTTTTTAGTTGGATAAGGGTACCATAAGACACTTAAATCAAGACAAATTCTTACAGTCTTATATCTTATATCTTGTGTCTTATATCTTGTGTCTTATATCTTGTGTCTTATATCT
>JAHDHV010000514.1 GCA_020631155.1 Bacteroidota bacterium
TTTTGGATTCTATTACAAATTCACCAATCCACAAAAAACATTTTCAATTTTCCACTTTCAATTTTCCATTCCTTTAATCCTCCACCAAACGCTCCAATTTTTCCAGTGGTTTGCGGATGCTAAAATACAAATTTTCAATACCTTGTTCATTTGGTTGAGCTACTTTAATAATTTCGCAGTAATCTACCAAAGTTTGCGTTTCTACCTCTAAACCTAGATACTCCAAAACAGCCAGTTCGTCCTTACCTGTATTGACCACAAAAGCCGTTGAACTGGAAAAACCATCACCGCTAGATAAAATTGTTTTTATCAACATATTATAGCGTCTCTCCCATGCCTTTGCCTCCATCAATTGCCCTGTATGTGTGTAACTATCCCGTAATTGCGCTATTAATTGCAAATTAAAGGGTTCGCTTTCAAAAATTTGCTGTCCAACTTTTTGCGCTGTCACATGTTCTCCTTTTTCTAATGCTCGCTGAAATGTTCGCATCATTTTTTCGTACTTATATGGCTGATAGTCTTTTTGAAAAGTATAGCCATAATACAAACATTTATACTCCAAATCCAACATCGTCAAAGATTGTTGAGCATCGGAATAGCGTTTTTGCAAATTATCATAAAAGAAAAAGGAAGTAGAATCAGCGGAGATGAGCATGGCAATACCATCAAAACTAACCTCAGAAACAAGCTGCGCCTTAGCTGTTGAGGTGACATTTAACCATAAAAGAAACGAAAGAACAGAAATACTTATCAATTGTTTCATAGGGTGTAGTGTTGTTTTTAAAATTTTTAATAGGTATAAATAGTTCTGGAGTTGGAAAGGGTTTTTATATTTCCATGTAAAAAAAGTTTTACATAAAAAACGAAATAAGCGGATTCATTGTAAGTCAATACTTAAACATAAGATTTAAGACAGGAGATGTAAGATAGTTACAACTTATGATAAGTCTAAATGTTGTTTCATTTTGTCTAATTAAGTGCCAAGCACTATTTAATTGTGCACAATTTTGTGCTAAAGTATTAGAAATGAGGAGTTTAGTCTTTTACTATTGTAACGTTAATTTTGTCTAGGTACTTAAGTAGATAAACAAAATTAATTGATACTTAAAAACTGTCATAGACCACTAATAATAAGCTACTTACATCCAGTCCTACGTCTCACATCTTATGTCTTATATCTAAATAATTAAGCTCGCTTTTCATTACAAAAAGCTTTTTTATTTTAGCAAAAATCATGCTGTTTTTATTTTTTTCTTTGCCGTATACGTTTTAAATTATATTTATATATGGAACGCCCATAGGTAGCGGCAAATAGTGTTCGTGTACGCCAATTTAGGTCTATATCAGTAACCACCACATTCGGTAAATTGTTTCCTAAAAGCTGCCAAGATTCTTCATTTTGACGATTTACAAACACACCAATATCTGTAGCAATAAACAAAGTAGCCGTATCTTTTTGGTCTACAATAATGTCATTAATGGGTGCTTTTGGCAAACTATCTGCTATATTTTGCCAAGTTGCCCCACTATTGGTCGTTTTGTAAATATGTGCTGCCACATCCCCTGCTCTATAGCCCGACAAACTCACATAAGTCACCTCCGCATCATTAGGATTCACCGCTATATGCGTCACCCAACGGTCGGGCAGTTCCTCGCTAATTTCTTTCCAATGTAAACCATTATCTGATGACAACCAAATATTTCCGTCATCGGTACCTGCATAAATCAACGCACTATTGGTCGGTGCAATCGCTGTGATGGTGCCATAGATCAAATCATTGCTTTTTTTAATAGATTTTTTGCTTAAATCTGGGCTAATGGCGCGCCATCCTTTGCCTGCATTTTCCGATAAATAAATTTTATTGGCACCAAAATACATTCGACTAGGATTATTAGGGTGAAACTCTACTGGTGCGTTCCAATTTTTGCGGTCTTGCCAAGAAATGCCTCGAATCGCTTCCCTAAAACTAAAACCTCCATCATTTGACGTGTACAAACTGCCGTATTGATAAGCTCCATAAACTTTGTTAAAATCTGTTGGATCGACCAATACTTTAAAGCCATCGCCATCTATTAGCACCTGCCAATCATTAACTTCTCCCGTTTTAGTACCTAAAATGCCGTTATCCTGTGAGCCTCCATAAATCCGACTTTCTAACTGTTGAGATACTGCACAGGTATAAAATTGAGTGATGGGTAAGGCTTTACTGTGTGTCCAAGTTTCGCCCTGATCGCGTGACCAATTCACACCACCATCATTGCCCAACAATAAAAAATCGGGGTTTTGTGGATGAATGTACAAAGCATGTTGGTCTACATGAACATCCTCTGTAGATATATTTTTCCAATATTCTCCACCATCTTCTGATTTGTAAATATCTAAGCCCAAAGCATAAATTTTATCCTCATCAATAGGGTCTACATAAATACGCCCAAACCACCAGCCATAGGACGCAAAAAAGTTTTCTTCTTGTTCAAAAGAGTGGTCATGTACCATTGTCCAATGCTCGCCGCCGTCCTTGCTTCGGTAAACACCTGCAAAATACCCCTTCTCCCCTGCATATACCGCATACACGACATTGGGATTCGAGGGCGCAACCGCTACCCCTATCCGACCAATTGTATCTCTAGGCAAGCCATTGGTTAATTTTTTCCAAGTATCGCCACCGTCTTTGCTGCGATATAGTGCCGAAGTTTTTCCGCCATAATTGCGAGCATATACATTTCGATTGCGCTCCCATAGGCTGGCAAAAATGGTATTCGGTCTTTTGGGGTGCATCGCCAAATCCGCACAACCTGTTGAATCTGAAACAAATAGCACGCGCTCCCAATTGTCGCCGCCATCCCTAGAACGGTAAACGCCTCGATGTGAATCACTCTCAAATAAAGCACCCATTGCACCCACCCACAAAGTATCGGGCTGTGTAGGATGTACCACAATGCGCCCTATATTTCGCGTATCTTCCAAGCCAATATGCACCCAATTTTCCCCAGCATCCAACGACTTAAATACGCCGATGCCATCATAGGTAATAGAGCCGCCGCCGCCATTCGCCTCGCCCGTTCCGACATATATTCGCTCTTTATCAGATGCCGCAATCGCCATATCGCCGATAGACAAACTCAACTGCTCGTCAAAAATTGGCCGCCAACTTTCACCGCCATTATTAGACTTGAAAATGCCGCCCGAAGCTGCTGCTACATACATTGTTACCGTATCGCTCGGATGCATTTCTACATCCGTCACTCGGCCGCCAATATTCATAGGCCCTACCAACTGCCAACGCCCCCCGTCAGGGTAAACACAGTTTTGCCGTAACTCCTGCGCCTTCCGCAAAGCTTCTTGGTAAGTGCCGTAATGAATCGCTCCATCTGGATAGGCGCGTTGTAGGTAAAAAGTGGGAACATTTAGGCTCTTTTTAGTTGTTGGAGTCGGTGAATCTATATTTTTTTGCCCTAAAAGATAGCCTAAAAAGAGTAAGCTGAGGAGTGTAGAAGCAGTCATTAATTGTGTAATAGTCGGTTTCAAAATGCTTACTTTTTAGTGTGATGGTTAAGTGTTTTGGAGTTGGGAAGGTTGCAAAGTTATTAGAGTTTGGAAAGTTGCAAAGTTATAAGGTTTTAAAGTTTTTTATTTTTAAAATAAATTTTAAAAACGGTATGTTTCAAATGCTGTGTTTTTCAACCCAACAGTTTGCACCTACTTTAACAGGTCGTGGATTCGTGATTAATAGATTAGTGATTCGTTTTTGGGCTTTTTACTTTCTTTATTGAATGAGTTCTGTAACGACGGCTTTAGTGGTCATAGCTCTTGTAAAAAACTAATAATCAGTAATTTATACATGAGATAAGGTTTGGGGGAAAAATCCAATTTCTAAACTCTAATCGCTTTTTTCTAAAAGCTAAATAGCCAAAAGGCTAAATAGTTAAAGGTCAATTGCTAAAGTCATTAACAAAAGACGTTTTTTAGGGGAAAAATGTTGTATTTTTAGACAAAACAAAAAATTTTGCCAAACTCAGCAAATACTTGTATATTATAGTACCAATTTACTTGACCTTGACAATGGTACATTAAGCTTTTTTCGATTCAAAAATACGAGTTTGGGTGA
>JAHDHV010000515.1 GCA_020631155.1 Bacteroidota bacterium
TTAGCTGTGAATGAGATTTTTAGCAAAAAAATTTCACTGTCTTGATTGTTGGGACATAATGCATTACGTCCTTACTATTTTATCAAGTAAAAAAGAAACAAACGTAGGGAAAGGGACACTTTTGAAGGCTAAGAGCAATAGTTGTTATATGAAAACCCTCTTTTTCTGACACACTCAAAAATATTGATTGTATGAATAATTTTTTTTGTACTAAAAAAATAATCCTTCACTTAATTTATTTATCGCTACTCATTAATTTACCACAAAAAATATGGGCGCAGGTAGTTGTAGCAGATTCGCTTGCCTTAGTTAGTTTTTATGAAGATACAAATGGAGACAATTGGACAAATAATACAGGATGGTTGACGCAATCTGTTGAAAATTGGTATGGTATTACCTTAACCGCCGACAAAAAAAATGTTCAGCAAATTGCATTGCAAAATAATAAACTAAGTGGCGACCTGCCCAATATGAGTTATTTGCAATTTTTAACTCATCTATATTTGCAAGATAATCAACTGACTGGTGAACTAATCAACTATACAACCCTACCAGCATTAAAAATTTATCATTTGGGAAATAATCAATTAGAAGGGGAGTTGGTTGATTATCAATTTATGATCACATTAGAAGAGTTGTATTTGTATAATAACAATTTTATTGGAAATATCCCTGATTTTAGCACTTTGCCCAATCTCAATATTTTAGCACTTCAAGACAATGCATTGGTTAATCAAATTCCTAATTTTTCCAACTTAGCCAACTTAGAAGAACTTTTATTAAATGATAATTTTTTAAGCGAGCAATTGCCTAATTTTTCCAACTTACCCCAACTGCGTTTATGTATTATCAATAATAATAAATTGTCAGGTTCTGTTCCTAATTTTAGTCAGTTGACTAATTTGCAAACACTACAATTAAACAACAATCAATTAAGTGGTACCATCCCCGATTTTTCTAATTTATCCAATCTAAAAGAGCTGTATATTGGGGAAAATGACTTAACAGGAGCCATTCCCAACTTTAGCCAATTAACCCAACTTCAACACCTGCATTTACATGAAAATGAGTTGGACAGTACACTCCCTAATTTTGGGCAACTCCCTGATTTACAAGAGTTAAAACTCAATAATAATGAATTAATAGGCACGATTCCAGCATTGAATAACTGCCCTAGCTTGCAAAAAGTTTGGCTGTCTTTTAATCGCTTTAGTGGCACTATCCCCAATTTTGCCAACTTCAACCAATTAAGAGAACTTTATATAGAAAATAATCAATTGACTTTTGCAGGGCTAGAGCAAAATATTGGGCAAAACTGGGATGCTTTTAATTACTCACCGCAGGCTTTAATTCCTATTTACAATGATGCGGATATTTTAAAATTATGGGTTTCGGCAGGCGGCACCTTGAGCCGAAATACTTATCAATGGTATAGAAATGGCGAATTTTATAAAGAAAAAAAAGGAGATAGTATATTAACTTTATTGGATCAGGGGGAGTATTATTGTCAGGTAAGTAATAGTCTTTGCACCAATAGCTTAGTAGAAGAACAAAATTTAATATTGAAAAGTAGTGCTGTACAAGCTCCTGATTGTCAGGTAAATATAAACAATATTGAAGTGTCTACCTGTGAACCAACTACCAATACTTATACAGTGACTCTTGCGGTGGATTGGCAATATATATGGGGAAGTACAGTAACAATTGAGCTGGATTTTGCCAATGATACACGCAGTCAAACTTTTGCGATTACCAACTCAGGTATTGGGAATGCACTCTTGACTTTTACCAACTTACTAGCTGATAGTGAGGAAAATGTAAATATAAAAGTTTATATTAGTAACAATAATAAAGAAGACGATTGTATTGCAGTAGAAACGGCTGCTTATGACGCGCCTGCGCTGTGTTGTGCTTCGGGTTGCTCGGTTCAAATTCTTTCTGTGGAGCCTAAAAATTGCAATCCAACAGACAATAGCTATGAGGTAGATGTGGAGGTGCAATGGGAAAATGCTTGGTATAAAAGCTTGATAGTGAAGTGGTTCGGTGTAGATGGTGAAGAAAGATTAGATACGATTCCAGTAGATGCGATTGAGGAGGGAAAAACAACTTTTACCTTGCAAAATTTTGTGACCAATAACGAAACCGACTTGGCTGTTGTGGCGGCGATTGATGTAGATGATGAGGGATGTGCCTTTAGCTGTTCAAGTACGAGCTTGTATGATGCGCCCGATATTTGCGGTTTTACCTATGTTTGGCCGGGCGATGCAAATAACAATGGCGTGGCGAATGTCCATGATTTATTGGCGATTGGTTTGGGTTATGGACGAACCGATTTGCTGCGTCCCAATGCGACTGTAGAGTGGGAGGGGCAGCCCTGTCGAGATTGGCAAAGTACTTTCCCCACTTCACCCGATTATCTGCTGCACTTAAACCATAAATACGCGGATTGCGATGGCAATGACACCATCAATCAACTGGATATGGATGCCATTTCCCTAAATTACGATTTAACACATATTGACGAGCCTATTGTAGCGACTAGCCCCGAAGGTACGATTCCGCTTTATTGGGATATTCCCGATACGATTTTTTACACCAATAACAGCAGGCGTTTAGGGATTCACTTAGGGCAAAATGGCTTGATAGCAGAAGATGTATACGGCATTGCTTTTAAAACGAAAATGACCGTAGCAGATGATTTGCAAGGCAATGTAAGTATTCCTTTTAATAATATGAGTGTGGATTACGACAATTCTTGGTTGGGAAATGAGTTTAATTTATTGCTTTTAGACACCTGTTTTAAGGAACAAAGCCGTTGGGATATTGGCATGACACACTATGGGAATACGAGCCGAGACGGACAGGCGGAAATTGTTGCTTTTACCGATTGGCGAGTTAATATTGAGGATATATTTTTGGTGTACAATTATTTCCCGATAAAATTGCGCTTTGAGGAGGTACAAGTCATTGATAGACAGGGTAATTTGATTCCTGTACAGGCGATGGATAAAACGGTGTACATCCGATTTGCACAAGGTGGTGGCGGCGTTTGCGTAACCGATTCACCGATCTACCCAAACCCCGCGAAGGATGCCCTCTATTTAGAATGTCCATTCTTACTCTCAGGCGAGTACAATGTAACGGTTTTTGATGTTTTAGGTCGCCTAATACACGAAACAAACCCGACTTTTTTAAATGGAAAATTGGGTATCGACATCAGCAATTTATCAGAAGGAATTTACTTTTTCCAATTTTATACCAATCGAGATAAGGCTACCATTATTAGAAAAGTAGTTGTAACGAGATAAAATAATTACGAATTACGAATTATCAATTACGAATGATCTTTGAAAACGTTTTCTTTTTTTAATAATTTGTGTAACGAAGGCTTTAGCCGTCATAGTAGTTATAAACAATCAAAAAATTAAACCAATTCGCTGTCTTTAAAATGAGAAAATAAGAATTAAAAATAGCTATTATCAAATGCATAAATAGCTAATTATTAGGTGCTTGCATTTTTCAAAAGGGTTCGACCGCGCTGGGGTGTATAATTAGGTCATCGTATTCAGCTAACATACTTTGACCCTGCTAGGGTCATTTGTTTGTCTAGTGACCGCAGAGCGGTCAAAGTATGTTAGAAAAAAGCGAAGTGAGTTTCTTTGACCCCAGTGGGGTCACACCTTTTAAAGCTCAAAAAAGCCTCATAAATTCCTGAAAATCAATAGTTTAAGAAAATTAATTCAAATAGGTATTGTTTTTATTTTTGTGAACCTGTTTTTTACAATAAAAAATAAACGAAAGACAAGTAAAAATGCTTAACTTTGTTATCTAAGATTAAACAAGAAATAACCACCAGCTATCATATGCGTGAATTTAATACATCTGGCCCAAACAACCCCAAAAAACATTATACCTTACAACGACAACAGTTGATTGATAAAGGAATGAAATTGGTTGAAAAAGAGCAGTATTTCACCATTTGGGCACCTCGACAAACGGGCAAAAGTACGTATTTGCGCTTGTTAGCCAAAGACTTAGCTACACAAGGTGGTAGTGCTATAAATGTGCACCATATTTTGAAAAAAGGTCTCAAAAGCTTATCTT
>JAHDHV010000516.1 GCA_020631155.1 Bacteroidota bacterium
GAAAACATCCAAAAAGAAATCAATCAGTAAAAAACGTCCAAAAACGAATCACTGATCTACTAATCACGAATCTACGAACTGTTAAAATAAGCACAAACTGTTTGGTTGAATAGTACAGCATTTGAAACATACCCAATAACATATCATTATTAAGTTAGAAAATTAGAATACTTTTCATTTACCAAAAAATGCTATCTTTGCTTTGCATAGTAAAGTTTATATTGGGCTAAAATGAACTACTTTCCTTTCAAACTGGCCATGCCGATTAGAATCATCAAAAAAAGCACATGTAAAAATAACTATTCTTCAATAAACTAAAGAAAATGTAAGGATATGCCTTTACAAATCAACCTAAACAAACCCAACAATGCCATTAACAAAGCCTACAAAAAGCAAAAATTAGCACGTACTGATATTGATAAACTTAAAAAGGAGCTCACTAATTTATTGAAAGCTATCAACACCAAAGAAAGTGAAGAAAATAATAAAAATTTGCTCATAACATTCCTAAAAAATGTATTTTATACTCCTAAACACAAAGTCAATACAAAGGAAGGTGCCGACTTAGTGATTCACGTAGATAAAGACGCTACTAGCGCAGTAGGTGTACTATTTGAAACGAAACGCCCGAATAATTTATCTGAAATGATAAGCGTTCGCAATCCTAATAAAAAAGCTTTACATGAACTCCTTCTCTACTACCTTAGAGAACGTATTGAACATCAAAATACAGAAATTAAATACCTAATAGCTACTAATATTTATGAATGGTATATTTTTAATGCAACTGATTTTGAAAAAATTTTTTATAAAAACATTCAACTAAAAAAGGATTATACTAAATGGAAAAATAAGCAATTATCAAGTAGTTCAACCGAATTATTTTATAATAGCATCGCTAAACCGTTTATCGAAAAATTAGACGAAACGCTAAATGTTACCTACTTTAATCTAAAAGACTATGGCAAAGACCTAGAAAAAGGCAATGACCAGAAGTTAATTCCTCTTTACAAAGTACTATCTCCACAGCATTTACTAAAACAAGCTTTTGCCAATGATAGTAACAGTTTGGATAAGGTTTTTTATGCTGAACTACTACATATTATAGGGCTTGAAGAATATAAAGAAAAAGGCAAAAAACTGATTAGACGTTTACCACAGGATAAACGCAATGATGGTGCCCTACTCGAAAACGCTATACACATACTAGACCGTAAAAATGCGCTCCGTAAATTAAAGAATAAACACAGTTATGGCAACACAGATGAGGAACGTTTTTTTACTATAGGCCTGCAACTTTGCATTACTTGGATAAATCGCATTTTGTTTTTAAAACTACTAGAAGCACAACTTATCAACTATCATCAAAACAACAAGGATTACCAATTTTTAAATAGTCGAAAAATTACCGACTTTGATGAGCTTGAAGAATTGTTTTTTGATGTGCTTGCTAAACAACCCAAAGAACGCCACCAACAAATAAAAGAAAAATTTAATTATGTGCCTTATCTCAATAGCTCTCTTTTTGAAATTAATCCCTTAGAAGATATTACGATTACCATAGGCAACTTAAAAAATAAACTTCAGCTCCCTATCCACAAAAAAACCGTTTTAAAAACCCCACTTGGCAAAAAAATAAATGGCGAAAAAGACAGCTTACAATACCTTTTTGAGTTTTTGGATGCTTACGATTTTAGTGCAGACGGTGGCGAAGATATACAGGAAGAAAATAAAACCCTCATTAATGCGTCTGTACTTGGGCTAATTTTTGAAAAAATAAATGGCTATAAAGACGGTTCTTTTTTCACACCCGGCTTTGTAACTATGTATATGTGTCGTCAAGCTATTCGCCGAGCAGTCGTACAAAAATTTAACAAACACTACCGTTGGAAAGTAAAATATGATGATGACCTTATTCACCTTTACAATAAGCTTGATAGCATAAGCATACAGGACGCTAATAAGGTCATGAATAGCATCAAAATTTGTGATCCTGCTGTTGGTAGTGGCCATTTCCTCGTTTCTGCCTTAAATGAACTATTAGCAATTAAAAGTGATTTGAAAATATTGTGTGATGGCAAAGGCCGCAAATTGCGAGACTGTACTTTAAGTATCGAAAATGATGAGCTAATTGTTACAGAGGAGGAAGGTAATTTATTTGAATATATTTTACATGAAAATGGCAACATAAACACAGAAAAACAACGTATACAACAAACCCTATTTCACGAAAAACAACACATTATTGAAAATTGTC
Organism: Bacteroidota bacterium; assembly: GCA_020631155.1. GTDB lineage: Bacteria > Bacteroidota > Bacteroidia > Chitinophagales > UBA2359 > JAHDHV01. Next base: position 2,258 of record JAHDHV010000516.1, read on the forward strand.
TTTTTGGTGTAGACATCAATCCTAATAGTGTTAAAATTTGTCGTTTGCGCCTATGGATAGAATTATTAAAACATGCCTACTACACTCCCAAAAGCAATTATACAGAACTCGAAACCTTGCCCAATATTGATATTAACATAAAACGTGGCAACTCCCTGATAAGTCGCTTTAAATTGGATGAAAGCTTAACGGCTGCCCTCAAAAAACAAAAATTAAAACTAGCTGATTATCGAAACTATGTGCAACAATACAAAAATGCCAGAGATAAAAACGAGCGTTATCAACTGATTCGTTTGATCAAAGACATTAAGGAAAACTTTGTACAGGATATAAGCCAAACCAATAGAAATTATTTAAGGCTGCAAAAGCTAAAAGCCGAATATGAAAAGAAGTATGGAAAAACTTATGCGACCATGTTTGAAAATGAAAAACTTAGCGCAGCACAGAAAAAAGATAAAAAGCAACTACAAGCCGAAATTGATAAAAGGCAACAAATAGTAGATAACATTATAAATAGTGCCATTTATAAAGATGCCTTTGAATGGCGTTTTGAGTTCCCCGAAGTTTTAGATAATAAGGGTAAATTTATGGGCTTTGATTGTGTGATTGGGAATCCGCCTTATGGATTATATAATAAAAAACAAAATCAAAAAACCGCTTTAAAAGCAGATAATTTAGAATTACAATTAATAAAAAACAATTTTCCTGAAGCGTTAGGTGGGGTTGTAAATGCTGCTAGATTATTCTATGCGATGGGATTACACATTAGCAATTCTGATGGATTTGTGGCAATGATTATTCCCTTTGGCTTCTTAACAGACACGACCTCTGCCAAGTTAAGGCATCATATATTTACTCATCACTCTTTTATTAAAATAGATGCTTTTCCAGAACGAGATAGCATCAAAAGAAGGGTATTTGAAGATGCAAAAATGTCAACCGCTATCATTATTACATCCTACAAGAAAACAAATGCGAAATTTGACTTAGGCGTTTCTTATGGCAAGAATATAAACACCCAAAGATTAAAACTCCATTTTCAATCTATACAATCAATCAATGCGGAACTACTTAGCATCCCCATTACGTCAAATGATAAATTTAAAGTATTATATACTATTTTTAGCAAAAAAAATATACAAAAAATCAAATCTATTGGTAGTTGTTTGACAGGTGAGGTAGATATGACTTTTGCAAAAAATGCCATCACATCTGATAAAAACCATGCATTACTAATTAAAGGCGTGCAAATTGGAAAATATCATTATAAAAAGAATAATACTGATATAAGTCAAGGAAAAATAGACTATTTAAATTTAGAAAAATTCAAGGATATATATAGAGGGAAAAAGCTTACTCATTCAAAGAAAAAACGTTTGATTCTACAAGGCTTAACAGGTGTCAATGAAACACATCGCCTTAAATGCACCATCATAGATAAAAATATATTTTTGGCTAATTCCGTAAACTATTTCATCGAAGCAAAAATTTCATTAGAATACTTATTGGCATTGCTCAACAGTAAAGTATTAAATTTTATTTTTAAATGTTTAAGCACTAGCAGTAATGTAAATGGTTATGAAGTTGATAATCTTCCCATTATAATAAGCCCTAAGCCTGAACCTTTTATCAACAAAGTAAGGCAATTATTGACTATTCATACAAATAAAACTCAACTGGAAAACGAAATAGATCAATTAGTCTATCAACTTTACGAGCTCACATCTAAAGAAATAAATATTATTGAAAATGCCTAAATGCGTTTTTTTCATCCCCCGAATCAAATTTTTTTATGAGTGTGTCAGAAAAAGAGGGATTTCATATAATAACTATTGACCTTAACCTTA
>JAHDHV010000517.1 GCA_020631155.1 Bacteroidota bacterium
CAGGCGGAAATCAAACAGAAGACTTTAAGGATATTATAAAATTAACAAATAATCGCTATATAATAGTTGGTTATTCAGCTTCTGATAATTTTGAAGATGCGACTAATGCAGGTAAGAATGATATTTGGGCAATCATGGTAAATGATACCTGTGGCATTGTTTGGCTAAAAAATTATGGTGGCTCTGGTAATGATATTTGTAATGCTGCTGTTTTTGATTCAGAAAAAGAGGAAATTATATTGGTAGGTTCTACTGCTTCGACAGATGGGGATGTATCTATCAAAGATGGGGGTAAAGATTTTTGGGTGTTGCGCTTAAATATGGAAGGGGAATTGCTACAGGAGACAACCTTCGGCGGTTCTTCGGCTGATGTGGCAACGGATGTTTGTTTAGCTGAAGATGGAGGTTTAGTTATTATTGGAGAGAGCTTATCAAGGGATGGGCAAGTAACTGATAATCAAGGGAATGGAGATATTTGGGTCATTCGCTTAGATACTCAACATCAACTGGTTTGGGAACAAACCTTGGGTAGTGAGAACTTTGAAACGGCCTATCATATTTTACCAACAAATGATGGGAACTTTCTCAGCATCGGTGCTACTTTTTCTGCGAGCATTGACAATACTTTCAACGACTTATTTTTACATCAATTAGATGGGGAAACAGGGGAAGTGATTTGGGAAATCGTTGCAGGTGGCTCAGAAGATGATTTTGCCCTTAGCGCAGTGCAGAACAGTGAAGGCCATTTTATTCTAGCAGGTTATACCGACTCCAAAGATGGCGATGTTATCGGCGATGGGTTAAAACAAAAACATGGCGCACATGATGCATGGATATTGCAATTACACAATACACTAACAACAACAAGGGAGTTAATTTCAGAACCCTTAGTCAATATTTCTCCAACTTATACAAATAACTTTATTCAAATTAGTTCAAATACTAAATATAATTTTCCATTAAAATTTAACATCTATACAGCAATGGGACAATTATTGTTTTCCAAAAAAGCAAAGTGTTTTTCAACAGATTGTGCTACAAATATAGACTTGAGTGAATTGGATAATGGGGTGTATTTGATAGAAGTTTGTAATGGAGTAGGCTGTACAACACAGAAGATTGTTAAAGTAGATTAATTGATAAAGATATAGGATTTTATACTTAGATTGTAGCTCATTTTTGCCATAAAGCAACCCTAAAAGGGTGTAATTTGGCAGTCATCAGGCCTTGCAAAACGGCAGGATCATTGTCCATAATTTGTTGTGCTTCGGCTTCTGCTTCCGCTTGAAAAACCACAATTCCAAAACTTTCTGTTGTTTCAGCTAAGGAGCGGCCAGCCATTAAAACGGTGCCTCTTTTGGTCAAATTCTGGAGATAAGTAAAATGCGTTGCTACAATTTCTTTGTCCTTATCTGTCCATGAGCTTGCATCATGTATGTGCGCCTCTTTTTTTAAGTGTAAAATATAGGCAAATTGTTGTTTTTCAGACATGTTTTTTGGCTTTTTGTCCGTTTTTTTGTAGCGCATGGATATGAATGTTCACGCTAAAAAAAATCAAAATCCCACACTCTTCTGTCCAATAGGCTTTTGCTGTGCCAATGCCACCATTTTAATCGCTGTAACCGCCGCTTCGGTACCTTTATTACCATGTTTTCCGCCAGCGCGATCAAGGGCTTGCTGCTTACTTTGCGGAGTTAATACTCCAAAAATAAAGGGCGCACCAAAGGCAAGGCTCAAATGCATCAAGCCCTGTGAAACAGCGTTATTGATAAACTGATCGTGTGTTGTTTCCCCTGTAATCACACAGCCTAGACTAATGACCGCATCAATTTTATTTTTCTGAAACAACATCTTAGCACCCAATGGTAATTCAAATGCACCGGGTACATGCGAAATATAGATATTTTTTTCCTTTGCTCCATGCTGTAGCAAGGTATCATAACAAGCTTGTAAAAGTGTGAAAGTAATATCTGTATGATAATCAGTCACAACAATGCCAAAAGACATATCCTCAGCACTAGGCACAGTACTGAGGTCATAGTCAGATAGATTTTTTAGTTTAGAAGCCATCTAAATTGCTTGAAAATGGTAAATAGATCAATAAAGTTGGAGACCTGTAGGGTGTATGATAATGAATAAATTATCTCATATCTCCTGTCTCACATCTCTCGTCTAATTCTAACCCGAAGTACGTATCAAGTATTTGTCAATAGAGGCAGCTTGTGTACTTTTGGGGTAATCTTTTTTAATTTTTTCGTATAATTTTCTCGCCCCTTTTTTGTCGCCGTCTATTTCTAATACATTTGCCGCTTTCATCAAATAAAGTGGTGCCGAAAAGCCATTTTCACTATTATTAGCTGCTTTGCGGTAATAAGAGATTGCAGAACTATTGTCGCCTAACTCAAGATAAGCATCGCCTGTTGCGCCTAGAGCCATAGAACTGATCACCTCATCTTTGCCTTTAAATTTGCCCAAATAGTCGATTGCTTCTTGAAATTTACCTAAATTTAGATAAGAAATACCAGCATAATAGTGTGCTAAATTCGCTGCATCTGTCATACCACTATAGTTTTCAATAATCTCAAGAAATCCTGGATAGTTGCCACCATCACCATCTAAAGCTTTTTGGTAATCCTCTTTTTCAAAATTTTGCTGTGCCACAAACATCTGCTCAGATGCCTCTTTTTGTTGCCCCGGAATATACATTCCACTAAACCAAAAGTACGCTATCAATAAAAGGGAAATCAGCCCAATGCCAATTCCAAGCTTTGTTTTATTGTTTTCGACAAACTGCTCAACCCTCCCATACGATTCTTGCAAGTCAATTTCTTCATCCAAAAAAGTCGTCTGTCGTTTCGCTTTCTTCTTCGCCATGATTCGTTACCTTTTTTATGTTGTATAAATTATTTTTTTTAAATGTAAATTGGTTGATAGAGACACAAAATCTTGTGTCTCTACAGAATTATGTCTCTATAGGATTATGCATCTATTTCACAAATACTTAATCCATAATAAACGGATAATCAGGTTGTGTATAAATATCTGTATACAATTCGCTATCATCTGGCCAAGGCGATGACTCGGCAAAGTCCACAGATTCGGCTACTTCTTGTTTTACCTTCACATTAATGGCATCCAATTCTTCGGGAGTTGCATACTCGTTTTCCAAAATGGTTTTTTTAACGTAAATAATCGGGTCTTCTGCCTTATAGCGCGCTACCTCCTCCTTTGTCCGATATTTTGCAGGGTCAGACATAGAATGTCCCTTATAGCGATAGGTTTCGATTTCTAAAAACGTAGGACCCTCTCCTTTTCGAGCGCGTGCAACTGCCTCAGCCATAGCATCATATACCGTTTCACACCTCATTCCATCCACCTGTTTGCTCGGCATATTATAGGCACTCCCTAGCTGATAAATATCTGCTACATTTGAGGAGCGTTCTACGGAAGTACCCATCGCATATTGATTATTTTCGCAAATAAAAATGACCGGTAGTTTCCAAAGCATTGCTAAATTAAAGGTTTCGTGTAGAGCTCCTTGACGAGCCGCCCCATCACCGAACATCGTAACACAAACATTATCAGTCCCTTTATACTGCTCGGCAAATGCGATGCCTGCCCCCAAAGGGATTTGCGCTCCCACAATGCCGTGACCACCCATAAAGTTGTGTTCCTTAGAAAAAAAGTGCATAGAACCACCCTTTCCTTTGGCACAGCCCGTTGCTTTGCCGTACAATTCTGCCATACATGCCTTCGCCGAAATTCCTTTAGCAATCGCCATTCCATGATCGCGGTAGGCAGTAATTAAGAGGTCAGAAGGGCGAGTAGCAGAAATAATACCTGCTGCTAATGCTTCTTGACCAATATAAAGGTGGCAAAACCCCCTAATTTTTTGCTGCCCATACAATTGCCCTGCCTTTTCCTCAAAGCGGCGCAATAAAAGCATCATTTCATACCAATATAGGTAGGTTTCAGGCGTGATTTTGCCTTTTATTTTAGCTGGCGTTGGTGCTACTAACATAGGTTTTTTTAATTTGCCTGCAAAAATAAACAATTTTTCCTTAATTAAGTAGCGGATAAATAAGAACTTCTCT
>JAHDHV010000518.1 GCA_020631155.1 Bacteroidota bacterium
ACGAATCCACGAATCCACGAATCCACGAATCCACGAATCCACGAATCTACGAATCACTAAATTCTAAAAAAAGGCAACCTTGCCCCCCATTTCTACGATATAATAAACGTGTGTGAAGCAGCTCAACGGAAAATGGAACGTATGAGCGTGAATAATTTTTTTGTAGACATCCATTGTCATACCACTTTGCGAGCCTTAAATACGGCGCATACCAAAGTGGAAAGTAGTATTTGGCAAAAAACAGAGAATGGCGTTAGTCAAACTCCTGCTGGTCGTTTGATTCGCTTGCAATCAAAGGAAGTTGCCAAAGAATCACAGGCGAATTTATATGCCATGTCCAAAGGGCAGGTGCGTGTAATTTTCGATTCTCTATATCCTATTGAAAAGGGGTTTTTAAGTTTTCGCAAGGTGCCCGGCTTAATGGTCAGTCCTAAAGGCAATGCCGAAGTAGTTGAAGCATTAACAGGGGTAGCAGCGCAGCGTTTTCGGGAAATACAAAGCAATGATTCGTATTTTTCGGAACTCATGCAGCAATATGAATTTATTGTTAACGGGCAAGGTGAATCTCCTTGTCAAACAAAAGCTTATAAAGTGGTTAAAAACTACAGTGAGCTAGAAAAAGTCTTACAAGAAGATGAGGAAACGCTTGCTTTGGTTTTAAATATCGAAGGGGCGCACGCCTTCGGTTGTGGTCTCAAACACACCGAAAATATCGCTACTAAAGACCTCAAAAAAATTCTTTCCTATAATATTCAGAAGGTTAAACAACTGGATTTCCCACCCTTTTCTGTCAACCTAGCCCATCACTTCTGGAATCAACTTTGTGGGCATGTTCGCAGTTTTAAGCCTGCCGTTTTTGCCGCCCTCAATCAGAGTAGAGGCTTAAATGGAGGGATTACAGAACTCGGTTGGCATGTGCTACAAGAGCTTTTGACCCATCAAAATGGCCGCCGTATTGTGGTAGACATCAAGCATATGAGTGTGCCTGCACGTATGGAGTATTACCAATTTGTGCGCCGTTATAATTACATCAATAGCGAGGATAAAATTCCGATTTTGTGCAGTCATACAGGGGCGAATGGTTTTAAGGATATGAAAAGTTCAATGGAACAAGCAGACCGCGCGCCTAAGTTGAAGCAGGGCTATTTACATCAGTGGAGTATTAATTTATCGGATGAGGAGGTGCGAATTATTCACGAATCCGAAGGTTTGATCGGCATTATGTTGGACAAAAGCGTATTGGCGAGTTCGCAAACGCTGAGAGAAATTAAGCAATTGAAAACACCCGAAGCGCAGAAAAAGGCTTATGTGCAATTGATTTTAGAAAATATGTTTCATATGGTAGCTGCTATTGGAGAGCGTTCTGCATGGGATGTCCTGTCTATTGGCTCGGACTATGACGGCATCATTACGCATATTGATTGCTATGAAAATGCAGCTCGATTTACGAACTTAAAAACCGACCTGATTAATTATTTACATAAATATCAACCTTATTCTCATTTGTGGTTTGATTACACACCTGAACAGCTTATTGACAAGGTGATGTGTACTAACGCAATGGATTTTTTAAGGAAGTATTTTAAATAATTTTTTTCTTAGTAAATGTGCTTTAGGCTTACTATTAGGAATAGGGCGGAAAACATGTTTAAATTCTTTGGTAAAAACAAGCGGAGTGCGCATCAAACGGACTGTTTTACCTTTGCGAATAACTTCTAATTCAAGAGGTTTGCGAATGTTAGGGCTTCTTAAATAATGGGAAAAATCGTTGAAATTCCCTGTTTTGATGGTCGTTTGATTGATTTTTTCGATAATATCACCATTTCTGATGCCTAAAACATTTTGTTTAACCCTAGTAAATACATATTTTCCTTTTTTGAAATTGGGGACAGTGGTAAATTTGCCAAATGTCCCCACTTCCTCTTTTATTTTCGAGTAATATTTCATGCCAATAGCGGCAAATGTTTTTTTATAGGGCAATGCTTGTTTGTTGATAACATATTTTTTAAAAAAAGTAGCGATTTCAGGATAAGTCATCTCAACAATTTCCTCTATTAAACGGTCGTCATCAAATGGCTGCTCATGCCCATATTTTTTTGCCAATTTCAACAGCACTTTTCGCAAACTCAGCTTTCCCTCACTCAATTCATGCAGGCGAATATCTAATAAAAAAGCAACAACAGCTCCTTTGTAATACAAATTGTGATGAATACTTCGATTTTTTTTCTTTAAAATATTTTCACTCATCTCTGTTAAAGAAATAGACGGATAAGCCTCAGTAAGCGCGATTTTTTTGGCCATTTCCCTAAAAAAAACCTCCTCATTCAACATCGGTTTCCCCTCAATTTGGGATTTCACTCTGGACAACAAACTAAAATATTCAGTCACTCCCTCATAGAGCCATAGATGCTTAGACATAGGTAAATTGCTAAAACCTGCATGAGCCACATTTTCACTATACAATTGATAAGGGGTGAGTAGGTGTAAAAATTCGTGGGCAGCTACTTTTTCCAATAGTTTACGCAAAGTACGCTCCCGTTTCATTTCTGGCAATACATAAAAGGAGGAAGCACCGCCACACATTAGCCCACCATATTGGGAAAGATTAGTTGTTTTTTCTTCTTTTTGAGCAAAATATAAAATAAAATGATACGACTGCACAGGAATTTTTTCTAAAAATACCTCTAACGCTTTGGTTAAGTATTTAAGTGTATAGTATACTTTTTTAGCGGTTATATTTCCTGTTTCCGAATAAACAGCAATGTGTATGCGTGTATCTTTTACCTTAAAACTGGCGGTATCCGCTTTGGCATACATCACTGGATTTTCAAAAAGGGTAAAATAATTAGGGGTCAAAAAGCGGTCAAGGGTATCATTTTGGTGAGTAGGCGAGAGGGCAGACGCGCCATATAAATGCCTTGGTTTGGAGATATTTACCTCAAAAGGGTATTTCATATAGTTGTAAAAGTAACCATAAAAACCATTGTGATTGATGATGAAATTTTCATTGGCTTGAATTTTTGAACTCGCTGCTTGGTAAAATTTTTTGTTTTTGATGGCAGTCGCATCTTTTACCCAATACTCTAAATGGTGGAGGCGATTGGCGTAATGAATCACAATTTCACTTTGACTAATATAGTCAATTGTCAAAGGGCGATTTTGAGCATCATAAGCCGTAAATCCTTCGGTGAGTTCTTTTAGTGGAGCTTTGGAATAGCCACCATAGGCAGTTGTAGGTATGACATAAGTGGCAAACTGCTCTTGAATAGTGGGGGGATATACTGTAACTTTTACCTTATTATCGGCAGTTGCATTTTTGAGATCAATGGTGATATGATATTTTGAATCTGCATATGTGTTTTGTGGATACACCTTGGTTGGTACAAAATAAATAGATAGGGCAAAAAGAGCAGCTGCAAATAAGTAGCAAGTACTGTTTTTTTTTGCAAAATTTTGTTTTAAAACATCAACAGTGTTCAGTATTTTAAGTAAAAAAAGTATCGTTTTGTTTTGCTTAGGTGTTAAGTGTAGATTCAAATGCTATTTTTTTTTTACTACTTTCAAATAAACCCTACTGTATACAGAATGGTCTATAAGAAGTTTAGTTGCTATTCATTGGTTATTTTATAACAAATTTTAAACCAAAAGCTTGACTAAATAAAGGCAACTAATTTCATTTTTTAATCGTATTGATATTTAGTTATGAAAAAAAAATAGAATATTTTGCCGTTTACTTGCAAATCTGTGACCTAATTTGTATTTTTCATCCTAAATACGTCATCATAAGTGTCAAGTATTATTTATATTGTGTGCAATTTTGATCTAAAGTATTGATTTTAATCACCTAAAAAATAAAATTATCTCTTTGTTTTACAAGAGTATTACTAATTAAATTTCATTTTTATTTGGACTTTTTGAATTTTTTTCTTATGATTACACTAAAACAAAATCCAGAGTTGATTACCATGATTTTAATCATTGTTGCATTAATTCATTTTGCAACATTGGTATGATAAAACACTGGAATTTCTAGCTAGATATTAAATATTCACTAAATATTTAACTATCACTACTACAGCATGACATACT
>JAHDHV010000519.1:0-1945 GCA_020631155.1 Bacteroidota bacterium
AAAAACCTAGTGAACTTAAATTAAAGCTTTAAATCTTGATTATCAACTATTTATTTTCACTTAAACAAGGAGTGTCACCTTAGGAGATTTTAGAGTGTCCTGCCAATTTTTAGCGAAAAAGTTTCACTGTCTTGACTTTTTTGTTTCTTTTTTTGTCAAGTAAAAAAGAAAAAAACGTAGGGCAAGGGACACTATTTAAGATTGAGGTAAATGGTAATTATACGAAGTCCCTCTTTTCTTGACACACTCAAATGAGTATTATCAAAAACGTTGATCCATAGATTAGTGATTCGTAACTAGGCATTTTTTTCACAGCTAAATATCTAAAAGGCTAAATAGCCAAAAAGCAATTTTAAAATTAAAGTATTAGGAGTAATATCAAGTATATCCTTAATATACCATCGTCAAGTTAGTTGCAACAATACCACATTTTCAATATGTGAGGTATGTGGAAACATGTCTACAGGCTGTATTTTTTCAATCGTATATTTTGAATCTAATAATTGCAAATCGCGGGCTTGCGTAACAGGATTACAGCTAACATATACAATTCGAGGGACTTCCATATTTAAAATTTGTTTGACTACATCTGGATGCATCCCTGCACGCGGCGGATCGGTAACCAATAAATCAGGCATCCCATGTTGAGCAACAAAATCCTGATCCAACATTTTTTTGACATCGCCAGCATAAAAAAACGCATTTTCAATGTCATTCAAGCCTGCATTATATCTAGCATCCACAATGGCAGCCTCAATTTCCTCGATTCCAACGACTTTGGCACAATGTTGGGCTAAAAATAAACCAATACTGCCCGTTCCAGTGTATAAGTCGTAGACGGTTTCATTACCCTGTAATTGGGCAAAATCGCGAACCACACCGTAAAGCTTTACCGCTTGTGTTGAGTTGGTTTGAAAAAAGGATTTAGGGCTAATTTTATAGGTAAGACTTTCTAATTTTTCGTAAATATAACCTCTACCGTGATAGGTAACTATCTCTAAATCAAATAAAGTATCGTTCTTTTTCGGATTAATGACATAATGAAGAGACGTAATTTCAGGAAATTTGCCCAATAAAAAATCTAAAATAGGAAAGAGGGCTTCTGTATGTTCGGCAACACTTAAAATAACCATCGTTTCGCCTAGCGTAGAAGTGCGGACGATAAGGTTGCGAAGAAAACCCGTATGCTGTCGGATGTCATAGAAAGTGAGTGTATTTTCCAGTGCATAGTCTCGTACTGCATTGCGAATGTCATTAGACAGACCGCCTTGTAAGTAGCAGTGTTCAATGTCCACAATTCGGTCGAACATACCGGGGATGTGGAAGCCTAAAGCGTTGCGGTTCAGGTTTTTAGTTCCGTTTTCAATTTCGGATTGTGTGAGCCATTTTTTATTGGAAAAAGTAAATTCGAGCTTGTTGCGATAGTAGGTAATCGGGTCGGCTTTGAGGATAGGCAGCAGTTCAGGAATAGATAATTTCCCGACTCGCTCTAAAGCCTCTTTCACGATTCCCTGTTTGTATTCCAGTTGTTTGTCATAGTTGAGGTACTGCCATTTACAGCCGCCGCACCATTCAAAATGTTGGCAAAACGGTTCTATACGTTCCGCAGACGGCGTTTTAACGGCAATCACCTTGCTAACCGCATAATCTTTTTTATTTTTGGTAATCATCACATCCACAACATCACCGGGTACAGCACCATCAATAAAAAGTACTTTGCCACTTTCTTGTTTGCACATTGCTTTGCCTTCAGCTGCCATTCGACTGACAACAACATTTCGCACTATTTTGGTTTTTCTTCTTCTACGCATGTTTTTTTTAGTAAATTATAAGTGTTTTTTTGTCCGAAATATCAATTTGAGTTCAAAAAAAAAGGGTTTCCATAAATGTTCATCCTTTTTTTATTAATTTTGAATATCTTCTATAAAGAATAATAATCATTTAT
>JAHDHV010000519.1:2045-4077 GCA_020631155.1 Bacteroidota bacterium
TGACTTCATCCTTACACAACATATATTTTATATTTGGTATCATTTGCTACCTAATAGCCTCGTTTTTTGTGGTTGGAGGTCATGTGCCCTTTATTGTGCATCAGTTGATTATTAGCTTTTTGCTGTTAATCACGTTTGTTACGCATCTTTTTTATTTTAATGAATATGCAAAATTCAAGCTCTATTTTAATGTAGAGCAATTGTTTACCAGCATTATGATAGCGGGTTTTATTTCGCTATTTATGGCCGTTTTGCCAAATATGCTGGATGGAACGGTGATTGATCTAAGCAATTCGCCCAAGATCAACCGCTTGCTGCATATGCTGTTTATTTACACCTCCCTCATTTATTTTCTACACAGTTTTGCCATTTTTAGGAAACTGATGCTCAAGCGAAAGGACAACGCCATCATGAAGCGGTGGAAGTTGCTGGTCGCTTTTCTGGTGATGACCACCTTTATGAGCCTCAATGAACCTTTGCGAATACCAAGTTTGGTAGCAGAAATCACCCTTGTTGCAGGCGGTTTGATTATTTTGCCGATGCTTGTTCGCATCAAATGGATAGCCTTTTTAACGAAAAAAGTGCAGTGGCTGTGTATTTTTTTCCTGCTTGGTATTGTCAGTATTTCGCTGGTTTTGATACAAAAACTCTATTCGCTGAAAAATTTTCAAGGCGGTAGAGACCCGATGCAATATGTGGTTGCCGACCCAATTACCTTAAATGTATTCTGGCTACTCATTATTTGTTGTGTCGTTATTTACAGCCTTTTATCTTTGGCTACTTTAGTATTCAATTTACCTATTTTTTCTGTTATTGAGGAAAAAAAATCGGAAATTGAAAGCTACCAAGAAATCAGTACCGCCCTGAATCTCAAAGAAAGTGACGAAGAAACTTTTGAACGCCTATTCAATGTTTGTTACAGCAATACGATGAGCAATTCGGGCTGGCTGGTGGTGAACTCCGCACAGAATGGGCAAATATACGAACATGTGGGCAGTATTTCCGAAGAACAGATTAAAACGGTGAATCAAAGAATTAATTTTGAGGCACTCATCAAGCGAGAACCCAAAAATGGTTATTATTACTTCCCTGATTTGGTGAAAAGTAGGGTTTTTACGGATAAAAATACGGCTTTTCGCTCTATGCTGATACTACCCATTTTTAATTCCGCCAAATTTAGAGGCGCGATTTGCCTTGTTAGTCCAATGCTAGACGGTTATGATGAGTATATGATCAACCTGACCAAAAGCTATGTAGACCAAGCCAAATTAGCTCTTGAAAATGCGCGCTTATTGGAAAAAACCATCCAAGCAGCCCGATATAAAGAGGAATTGGAAATTGCCCAGCGTGTACAGCAAGCACTATTGCCCAAAACATTTCCGCCGAGTGAGTATTGTGAAATTGCTGCCTTTGCGGAGAGTGCGCGCGAGGTCGGTGGCGATTATTACGACTACAACCAAATTGACGATTACCGCCTTGCCCTCATCATCGGCGATGTATCGGGTAAAGGTACGGATGCCGCTTTCCATATGGCACAAATGAAAGGTATTTTCCAGTCATTGATGCAACTCTGCCCACCTTCCGATAATTTTATGATGATGGCCAATACCGCCGCTTCCAATTGTCTGGAAAAAGGGCGTTTTGTCACCCTCATTTACATTGCCCTTGATTTTGTGCAAAATGTATTTACATTCAGTCGGGCGGGGCATTGTCCCTTACTCTATTACAATGCCGAAACCAAAGAGGTGGATTATTTGTCGGGGGATGGCTTGGGATTAGGCATTATTCGAGATAGCCGTTACAATGATTTTGTGGATGCACACAATTATCCCTTGAATGTGGGGGATGTGTTGGTGCTGTATACCGATGGACTGGTGGAAGGACGGCAGTACAATAGCGAAGAAGAATACGACTATGACCGTTTGAAAAACTGCCTTGCCCTAAATGCCCCCAAAAGTGCCGATGCGATTAAAGATGCCATCATCGCCGATTTTAAAAGCTTCACCCGCGGCAATAATGACTATCGCGATGA
>JAHDHV010000520.1 GCA_020631155.1 Bacteroidota bacterium
ATTTTCGGCGAGAGATTCAGTAATATTTAAACCTATTTACCCCTAAACAAAGCAAATTAACACCCAAAAAAACTACTTGCTTAATTTGTGTACCCTTTTAAATCACATCATCATTTTAATGCTGGTTTCTAACTTCTGTTCTCTAATATCAAAATAGCCAAAATTCTAAATATCTAAAAATCTAAAAAACATTAGCAAACACATATACAGTTTACCACTACAAAGATAAACTTTCACCAAATAAACTAGAACATTGCATCAAATTTACAACACCTCCCTGAGCCTACTCACCGATTTATACCAAATTACCATGGCCTATGGCTATTGGAAAATGGGTATGGCAGAGCGAAAGGCAGTTTTTCACCTCTTTTTTCGCAAACATCCATTTAAAGGTCAATACACCATTGCCTGCGGCTTACAATACGTCATTGGTTTTTTGCAAAATTTTCATTTTACCAAAAGCGATATAGCTTATCTAAAAACCCTAAAAGGCAACAACGGACAAGCCCTATTTGACAGCGATTTTTTAAGCTATTTACAACAATTAAAATTCACTTGCGATGTAACAGCTATACCCGAAGGAACAGTCGTTTTTCCACATGAACCTTTATTGCGAATCGAAGGACCATTATTACAAGGGCAGTTAGTGGAAACAATTTTGTTGAATATGCTCAATTTTCAAACGCTCATTGCCACAAAAGCAGCGCGCATTTGCAAAGCCGCCCAAAACGATGCTGTTTTAGAATTTGGCTTACGCCGCGCACAAGGCATTGATGGTGGCATATCAGCAAGCCGAGCAGCCTATATAGGTGGTTGTATTGCAACATCTAATGTATTGGCTGGGAAATTATGGGATATTCCTGTAAAGGGAACGCACGCCCATAGCTGGGTCATGTGTTTTGATACCGAATTGCAAGCTTTTGAGGCTTATGCTCAGGCAATGCCCAATAATTGCGTCTTTTTGGTAGATACTTACGATACTGTGGAAGGCGTGAAAAAAGCCATCAAAGTAGGAGAGGATTTGCGAAAAAAAGGCTATGAAATGTTAGGGATTCGCTTAGATTCTGGCGACTTGGGAGCATTGAGTATTAAAGCGAGGGAATTATTAGATGCGGCAGATTTTGCTGATGCTGCTATTGTGGCGAGCAATGATTTGGATGAGTATAAAATTGAACAATTAAAAAAAGAGGGAGCAAAAATTACTGTTTGGGGGGTTGGCACTAAACTAGCCACCGCCTATGATCAGCCCGCATTAGGTGGAGTTTACAAATTAGGAGCGATTCAAACGGAAAATGGAAAATGGCAGCCCAAAATAAAGCGTTCTGAGCAAGTCATCAAAACATCTAATCCCGGCATTTTACAAGTCAATCGTTTTTATAACTCTGATAATCAAGCAGTTGCCGACCAGCTAATCAATGAGTTAGGAGATACTGCCAGTAAACAATTAGTCGCTTTTTCAGAAAATGCCCCACAAGCATTAGCAGAAAATTTAACCGCTTCTCCCCTACTTGTCCCAATTTTTGAGCAAGGAAAATTAGTTTACAATTCGCCAAATATCCACGAAATCAGAACCAAAACACAGCAACAAATGGCTTATTTTTCCCAGCAAAAAAACTATCTTGTCGGTTTAGAAAAAGGCTTATATGATTTGAAAAAGCAATTGCTCAATCAATCCTAAATCACAAGTCTCTAAAAACAAAAATAGCGTCATTGACATACAATAACGCTACTTGTTTTAGTTTTTACAAAACTTTCTACTTCAAATTACTTTTTAGATATATTTCCTGAACCTGCAACAGAAGTGCTAATCTGTGGACTCCCTCCATAACGCACATCCCCTGAGCCTGCAATTTTGGCGGTTAAACTTTCGCTTGCATAAACATCTGCTCCGCCCGAACCTGCAATGCTAATGGTACAATTTGCACTTTCCAATTTACCTGCTTCCACATCACCCGAACCAGCAATGCTGACGTTAGAAGTATTGGTCTGCCCTCCTATACTCACATCCCCTGAACCTGCAATACTGATGCTAATTTGGTCGGCTGTCGCTTCACTTACATCAATATCACCAGAACCGCTAACAGCAATCTTCAAATCATCGCTTGTAATCGGTGTTTTCGCTGTAATATCTCCTGAACCACTGACCTTCAAAGCATTAATGACATCCATCCCCACATAAACATTTAGTTTCTTGGCTCTATACAGATTTTTTTCGGTGGAAATAACCAAGATGCCCTTTTTTACTTCTGTAGTAATGTGCTCTTGCAAATTTTCATCCGCCTCCACTTTTACAAAATTACCCTGATTTTGTGTTACCTCCACATCAAAAGAACCTTTAACTTGAATTCCCTCAAAATCTTTCTGAATATCACGCTCCTCTGTCACCACATTGCCGTTGCCTTTTACTTTTTTATTTTTAAAAAACCACTGGGCTTGACTTTCAGGAACATACAAAAAGCCAATAACCAACATAAGCACAAATACCTGTAAACTAAATCGTTTCATAATAAATGGTGTTTGAATAAATAAATATGGTTAAAATTATAAAGTTGATTGCTAATTCATGAATCAACAGTGATAATTCAATACAGATAATTCATGAATTATCTCAACAGTACTAGGTATTACCTAGTACTGTTGAATACTCATTAAACTAAATAATCACTTATTTTAGTTCACTAAAATTCATTTTTTTTGAAAAAAATAAGATAACAAAGCTAATCTTATAAATCTGCAATCTAAAAATCTTTCATTTAACAAAGTTCACTCATATGATTTTTTTTTTCTAAAAAAGACTACCAACAGACATTTCTACAGCTTAAAAATTCCCATACTTTTGTCATTTCGTGACAAACAAGCAAACAAATTTAATTTCAAATCGTCTCATAATCACGACTTGTAAATATTGTGAAAAAAATATCTACAAAGCTGTGACAGTTTAGCGTCTATAAATTGTCATGTAGATTAGGAAAATTGAAAATCTTATTTTAACTTTACGCAACATGACAAAGTGTAAAACACTCAATATGAGTGAACAAGAGACAGTACCCTTAAAAAGCGACCTATTCTTGCGCGCTGCAAAAGGGGAACAAGTAGAACGAACTCCTGTATGGTTAATGCGGCAAGCAGGACGAATATTACCTCAATATCGAGCTGTTCGCAGCAGTTTATCAGGCTTTAAAGAGTTGGTTAAAACACCTGATTTGGTTTGTGAAGTAACCATTCAGCCAGTGGATGAACTAGACGTTGATGCAGCCATTATCTTCTCAGACATATTGGTTGTTCCAGAAGCAATGGGGCTGAATTATGAAATGGTAGAGAAAAAAGGGCCTATTTTCCCTAAAACCATACAAACACACAAGGATGTAAAAGCGTTGCAAATCACCGATGGCAATAGCAATGTTGCTTACACCATTGAAGCCATCAAGCTGACAAAAGCAGCCTTAAATGGTCGCGTTCCTTTAATTGGTTTTGCAGGCAGCCCATGGACGATATTTGCTTATATGGTGGAAGGAAGCGGCTCAAAAACCTTCTGGAAAGCCAAGCGAATGTTGTACTGTGAACCTGAATTGTCACATCAACTGATGCACAAAATAACGCAAACAACCATTGCTTATTTGAAAGACCAAATTAAAGCAGGCGTTGACTTGGTGCAGGTGTTTGATTCATGGGCGGGTATTTTGACTCCTGAGCATTATCAAATTTTTGGACTGCCTTATGTACGACAAATTTGCGATGCCATTACCGAAGTACCAATGACCTTTTTTGCTAAAGGGGCTTATTTTGCTCGAAAAGACTTAGCACATTTAAATTGCGAGGTAATTGGCGTAGATTGGAATATGAATCCGCAAAAAACTCGACAGTTGGTTGGGAGTACCAAAACTTTGCAAGGAAATTTAGACCCTTGTTTGCTATTTGCCGACCGTAAAGAAATCAAAAAACAGACCATTGCTATGTTAAAAGCTTTTGGTCCACATAAACATATTGCAAATCTAGGACATGGCGTTTATCCTGATACACCTCTGGATAATGTCAAATGTTTTGTAGATACTGTTAAAGGATTTAAACA
>JAHDHV010000521.1 GCA_020631155.1 Bacteroidota bacterium
CTTAGTATGGTTAGCAGTAGTGCTATTTTTTTCATTGGTAAAATTCGTTTGTTAAGTTTAAAATTTAGTGTAGTTATAAGAAAACAGATTTACTTATATATAACATATTAGATTTAAGACATAAGATGATTGACTTATTATCTATTTAATGATAACAATTCCAAAATTTCATAAATCATGTTACAACAACTGTTTCCTTGTGTTTAGTTGATGACTTTGCAAGGTCAATGGGTGATTGTATACTTTAGTTAAACAGTTTTGATACTCAAAACAGTTAAGTTTTTCTAGGAAAAAATTACATTCAAAAAGTCAATTCAACTATTTTAAGTATACAGTGTTAGGCTGCTTTAGGGGAAATTGTAAAATCTATTTATCATTTCATCAAATGATATTTTTTTGATATAAAAAATAAATAATCTTATTATTTTACAAACTTATGATCCTTTGCAGCAAAATTTATACCTTAGTTATGATTTGGCTGTTATAAGAAAAAGTTTTTTTAATTTTCCTTTTTTAAATAATAATGCTACCCTTATTTCGTTTATAAGATTTTTTTGTAAAAATGCATTTTACAAGCTGTTTTGGAAAAAAAAAGACAATGGGTAGTGTAGATATTTTTTGTATCTACAGGCTGTAGAAATGTTTGGAAAAATAAAAAACAGCAGATGATTATTGAGAAAAAGGATGGTAATAGGTAATAGGAATGGATATGGGAGTTGAGCTAGATAATGGTAAAAAAAACTGGTGAACCAAGTTAATAGTAGCAGCATAACTTACTTCACCAGTTAGAACATTGGAAGGTAGATAATGAATAAGTGCCAAGCACTATTTAATTGTACACAATTTTATACTACAATATTGACTTCAACTTAATGCGAAAATAGTGCTGTTTTCTTAAAAAAACATTCGATGAACGAATAATTCAATAAAACTATTCATTAGAATAAATACAATACTTCTTTCTAAATTGCTCTATACTTTCATAAGCCTCAAGTAGTTCTTCCAAGTTATCAGAAAGTGTACTAGCTTGAGACAATACAGTTTTGGCCTCCTCTACTTGGCCTATTTTTTGTAATGCATGGCCATAATACAGCCAATAAATAGGCTCATTGGGTGAATAGCCTGCTGCTATGCCATAGTTTTTAGCTGCATTTTGAAAGTCACCTACTTGATAATAGCATTTACCAAGATTAAAATAGTTTTCACCACTTCTTTGCCCCTCATCTACCGCAATTTGGAGCTTAGAAGATGCTTGTCTATACTCTCCTTTCATATAATGATAATGAAATTGTTGTATAAGATTATTATAGGGTATTTGTGCAGGCATATTACAAATTAAATTAATTTGCTGATAATTAGTTTTGAATGTACCCTCTGATCTACGAATTAGCTTGCATATAGTTTCGGTTAATTAATGTTTAATCTGCTTTTTTACAGTTGATTGACAAAGGTAGCTGATAACTCAAATGATATAAGTTGTACAATAACATATAATCTAAACCTGAATACTCCCCAGCACCCAATGAACGCTTATCAGACCCCCTGTATCGGTTCTGAGCATGAGCCCATCTATCCACCGAAGCCCAGCCTCCAATGGCATTTTGCCCCTTTCCATATGAAAACGGCCCGTAAAACGACATAGACCGCAACATATCCTGATAAGCAGTTGGCGAAATGGCAGGGCGATAGTTAAACAAAACCGCATTGGCCAACACAAATACCTCCATATGAGCAGCCAAGGAGTTGACCAACATTTTTTTGCGTTTCCAACTATTGCTAATCGCACTTAATCGCAACATCATACTATTGTTGACATCGGTATAAATGAGGCGTTGCCGTTTTTTATTTTTCCGAAAAAAATTATTGAACCGCCAACGACTGAGGTGCTTAAAAGGCCGCTGTGCCAATCGCCAACTGAGTTGTGAAACCGTTGCCGACCACCAATTTTGATAATTTTTACCTGTAATTACTTTCCCTGCTTTGGCAATGGCATAACACTGAAACAAAGCACTCGCTCCACGCGGCACTAATTTTCCCTTCATGGGTTCGCGCAATAGCCAATTGCTATGCCGTAAATAATTTATCATCCTATCAGCTATTTCCTGTGCTTTCCGCTTGATTCTCAATTGTTTGTACTGTAAATCATCTTCCACATACTTCACAATAAATGTAATTCCAAATAGCAAACCAATAATTTGATCCTGACTTACGGCACCGTAGGCTTTGGTTTTAGAATCTGATCTATCGGAGTAAAAACTACTACGTTTAAATTGGGTTCGCACAAATTCCTCTGTCACATCATCACGAATAAAAAAGCCATTCTTTTGGTGGTGTTGCTCTTGGGCAGGCAAATTGTAAATGTGGTGCTCAGCAATGCTGTCTAAACGCTCAAAGGCGATTAAGGCATAGTACAACTCCTTGACAGTTTGCTCTGTATCCATGCCTTTTTGTTTAAATAAATGATATTCCGTAGCGAGAACGGCTAGGTAATCTCCTAAGTAAGCTGTGCCATCACCCCAGCGAATATGGCCAACCGCATCGGGGGCTATCCCTTTAATATTGCTCCAATCGTTAAACAAAATATGGTCGGTATGTGCAGGAATAGACATGCCTTCCGCCCGACCAATTCGGATAAATCGCTCTCGAAATCGTTGCCGCAAATGCTGGTATTTTTGGCAAATATCGGCTTCACTAAATGGGGTCATAGAAAGAGATTCAGTAGTAGGGATTAAGCTATTTTGTGCTTGACTTTTATTATTGAAAATATTTAAGCAATAATAAATAATCAATATATAAAGAGTTGTTTTTTTATACTTCGTATAAATATTATTCATTGAATGATGTTTTTTTTGATAAAAAAGAGGTATGCTTCATTTTCTTCCTAACACTTTCCTGCTCACATGTCTGTGGTTCAAGTTGCTATTTAGCTTTTAGAAATTAGTAATCATAAATTTCCCCTAAATACTTATATTATATGTAAAAATTTAACTAATAACTATTTACAATCATAATAATAATTAAAGCTATTGTTACAGAAATCATTTTAAAAAAAATCAAAAAGCGAATCACTAATCTACTAATCACGAATCCACGACCTATCAATATCAAAGTAAGCACAAACTGTTTAAAAACACAGTAGTTGAAACATACCCAAAAAGAGGACTTTTTTGATAGAAAGACAGCGTTTCGTTTTTTTTTGTAAAAAATTTAACTAAATTAGAAGTTTTTCCCTTAAATATTCATTATGTTTTATTTTATATCAAACAGATGTCCTGCCCTCCTTATAGTTTTATTTTTGTTTTGCTACAATAGCTATGCCCAAAATACACAACCCTTTATTACATGGACGGGGGCAGGTTTTAAAAAGCGTATTGCTCCCAAAGTAAATATTTCACTAATGAATCAGATTAGATTTGATGAAAATACCAACAATTTTCAATCTTTTTATACCGATTTAGGTGTTAGTTTTCAAGCTCTACCTTTTTTTAAAATAAATCCACGTTATCGTTTTACCTATACGCCTTCACAAAATTGGTATCGCATTTATTTAGACTTGATATTGCATCGGTCTTTAAAAAATACGCCATTAAATGCAGCCTATCGTTTTCGTTTACAATACGACAAAGCGTTTAGTGAAAACACCTCCAAGAAATACATTCGCCAAAAAGTGACCCTACAATATAAGAAAGCTAAAAGCAAAATAGTACCTTTTACTGAATTTGAATTGCTATACCGACTTTCTGAAACAGAAAATGATCATTTTGAACGATATAGAATCCATTTAGGAACGAATTATGCCATTCATAAGAAACATAAAATCAGCCTACAATACATTTTTCAACATGGACTGAATGATAAACAGCAACTAGCTCATATCCTGAACCTGAACTACTACTTTACATTATAAGTTGTTTAGACCTTTGGACTTTTAGACTTTTGGATTTTTAGCTGTTAGAAATTAGTGATTAGAAATTAGAAGTTAGTAACTTGCGTTCCACAATTAACATTCGTAATTCGTAATTCGTAATTCGTAATTCGTAATTCGTAATTCGTAATTC
>JAHDHV010000522.1 GCA_020631155.1 Bacteroidota bacterium
GATGTTTCTGATGGTAGAAGAAACAGAGTTAATAACCAAATAAATTTTAATCAAATAGACGAGGAGGCGCGAGATTTAAGGCTAGGTAGAAGAGATATTGATGAAATCGTGGCATTTCTCAAAACCCTAACAGACCGAAACTTCGATAGAACAATACCTAACAGCGTACCAAGCAATTTACCTGTAGGTGGAAATATTGATTAGGGAAAGGAATTACGAATTGTGGAATAGATAATTCCTCACACAATATTGCTGTGTAAATCCAAAATCGTAAAGGCACAAAATTTTGCGTCTCAAAAATCTCAAATCTCCTGTCTCACATCTCAAATATAAACAAAAACAAAATGAAAATCACTCAAGTATTCGTTTTAACAACACTACTTTTGCTAAGTAGCCTATCATTTGCCAATAATAATTCAATAGAAAAAAGCGATTGGCTCACTGATATTGAAACAGCTACAGCACAAGCCAAAACCGATGGCAAACACGTATTGATACTTTTTACAGGTTCTGATTGGTGCAAACCCTGTATGTTATTGAAGCGCGATATTTTAAATAGCGAATCTTTTCAAAAATTTGCCAAAGAACAATTGATTTTAGTAAAAGCAGATTTTCCTGCTCACAAAAGAAATAAATTAAGCAAAGAACAAACAACACATAATGAACAATTAGCCGAAAAATACAATCCCGACGGCACCTTTCCCCTCCTAGTCGTTTTGGACAGCGAAGGAGATTTAATCGGAGATTTTGGCTACGAAAAAGATGATACCCCAAAAGATCATATTGAATACCTAGAATACCTGCTAAGCGACGAAGAATAGGCCAACTTGATGCTGATTACCTAGACATAAGATTTTAGACATTTAATATGTCGTTTAATTTTAGTAGGTTTCATCTTCATCCTAACACTTTGTTTCTAAAGTTGCTATTTAGATATTTAGCCTTTTGGCTATTTAAGTACCTAGACAAAATTAATGTTACAATAGTAAAAGACTAAACTACTCATTTCTAATACTTTAGTACAAAATTGTGCACAATTAAATAGTGCTTGGCACTTAGCTTCTAAAAAATCAGCAATCAAATTTAGCTAAACACAAATCCCTACTCTACCATTGGCACTTAGCTAATTTCTAGCTGCTAAAAATCTAAATATCTAAAAGTCCAAAAAACCAAAAACCCAAAATGAAAATCATCAAATTTCTAATAATCAACACTTTATGTTTGTTTGTGATGGGAAAAAGCCATCCTTTGCAAGCCCAAAATAAGCGCGAAGCAAAAGCACACAACAAAGTCCTCAAACTGATGGGTTCGCGCTTTGAAGTGACTGCCGTTAGCGAAAATGACAGTCTCGCATGGCAAGCCATCAACGCAGCCATTGACGAAATCACACGCATTGAACGCCTGATTTCTTCATGGGATACAAAATCGCAAACCTCCGCCGTCAATCGTCAGGCAGGCATCAAAGCGGTGCAAGTAGATGAAGAACTATTTAGACTCATTGCTCGTAGTTTGAAAGTATCTAAGTTGACAGATGGAGCTTTTGATATTTCTTTTGCTTCTATAGATAAAATTTGGAAATTTGATGGCTCAATGGAAAAAATGCCTCATGAGGATAAAATAGCTGCTTCCGTTGCCAAAATCAATTACGAAAATATCCTATTAAATGAGGATAAAAAAACCGTTTTTTTACGTAAACAAGGAATGAAAATAGGCTTTGGTGCCATTGGCAAAGGTTATGCCGCGAATAGAGCGAAACAGGTCATGCAGGCATTAGGCATCAAGGCGGGTTTGGTGAATGCAGGCGGCGACCTAACCGCTTGGGGACAACAAGCAGATGGAAAAAATTGGCGTATTGCCATTGCCGACCCCAACGATAAAACAAAGGTATTGGCATGGTTGGCCATCAAAAATACGGCGATCGTCACTTCGGGCGATTACGAGCGTTTTGTTACCTTTGATGGCAAACGCTACGCCCACATCATCAACCCCCGAACAGGCTACCCCACTACAGGCATTAAAAGCGTAACCATCGTCTGCCCCGATGCCGAAATCGGTGATGCTTTGGCAACTTCGGTATTTGTTTTGGGTGAAAAAGCAGGTTTAAGCCTTATCAATCAGCTAAAAGGGGTGGAATGTTTGATTATTACGGATGAAAATGAGGTAAAAACCTCTGAAAATCTGGAATTGAATTATCTGTGATGAGACGAGAGATTTGAGATTTTTTTGTAGGAGTTTATGTTTGGTTTTAGCTTTTGAACCAAAAAGTAATTTTGCTATTGCCTTTTTGCTTAGACTTGCGCTGGATGAGGGATTGTAGTGGAAATGAGCCAGATACAACAAAATGTGTGTAGAGAAAAGGCATGCCTTTTCTCCACAGAGAGCTATCAGCGAGGCTTAGAGCGAACAGCGTTTTGGCAAAGGCGAATTGCAACGGAAAGCCCGACCCCGATGATTGAGCAAAAACGCTTGTTTTTACTTGGAGACGCAAGATTTTACATCTCTACAACTCTTTTTTTGATTCACGTATTCAACTTTACAGCGTTTTTTGCGAAACAGAAGGGACAGCCCAAAATTAAAAAAAAAGAAAATAGTGAACAGAGATTAGATTTCTAACAGAAAAATATCCAAAAAGCTAAATATCTAAAAAGCTAAAAAGCCAAATATCCAAAAAGCAACTTTATGAAAAAAAATAAATTAGTCCTTTTAGTAGGATGTGCATTATTGATGGGAAGTCTACAATTTTCCGCTTGTGTGTCGGTGAAAGAATATCAGAAAATGTATTTGAATGATGCGGAAATGGAATTAGGTGGGCGAAGTTTAGAATTTTATGAAACCAATTTTCAATCTTATCGCGAGGCTGCTTCGGGAGCTAATGGCGGAAAAACTGGAGGAGGATGCGGATGCAATTAATCGGTAAATGTATGATGTTGCTATTAGGGCTAATACTCTGTCAATCAACGGCTTGGGCGCAGCAGGATAGCACAAAAACGGAAGAGCCAAAGACGGTTGTTCCCAAGAAATTGAAAAAGAAACCGAAGGGGAAAGTGAAGAACAAGTTGAAAAAAGGAGAAGCAACAAAACCTTTTCAAGCCAAGAAATTAAAGGAAACAGAAGTCAATTTTATGTTCAGCTATTACGCTCAAAATGGTGACAATTCGCCAGTGACGGGCGGCATCGGGACAGAAGAATTAAAGGATTATACGCCTACAGTTACCGTCAATATGCCCTTGGGCGAGCGCAGTCAACTGAAGGTAAACGCTGGATTTGACTACTATACCTCTGCTTCGACCGATAATATTGATACGCGAGTGTCTTCGGCATCGGTTAAGGATGTTCGCAGCCATTTGATTGTAGATTATACACGCAATAGCAAGGACGAAAGTTTGAGTTATGGTGGTAAATTGGGCGTGTCTGTTGAGTACGATTATACTTCGATACAAGTAGGGGGACATATTGCCAAAAGTTCGATGGATAACAACCGTACGCTCTCCCTTTCGGCACAAGCTTTGATAGATAATTGGACGATTTATTACCCTAGAGAATTACGTGGCACCAATTGGTTGTCAGGTTCGGCGCGCAACTCTTTTAATGTGTCGGCAACTTATTCGCAAGTCCTCAATAAACGAATGCAGTTGGCTTTAACAAGCGATGTCATTTTCCAAACGGGCTTATTGTCAACACCTTTTCATCGGGTCTATTTCCAAGAGCAGGACGACGCAAGGGTGGAGATTCTGCCTGATACGCGCATTAAAATTCCGATTGGTTTGCGCTTCAATTATTACCTCAGCGATCAAGTAATTACACGCTGGAATTATCGCTACTATTTGGATGATTGGGGCATTAATGCACATACTTTTGAGGTAGAAATTCCGATTAAACTCAACCGTTTTTTCTCCATTTATCCGTTCTATCGCTATCACACACAAACCGCCGCCGACTATTTTGCCCCCTATAAACAACACAGTATCAACGATGAATTTTACAGCTCCGACTACGATTTGGCGAGCTTAAACAGCCATAAATTCGGTATCGGCATGTTCTACTCTCCTGTTGA
>JAHDHV010000523.1 GCA_020631155.1 Bacteroidota bacterium
GAAAAATCAGAGGTTTTGGTAGAAGAATTACTGTTGAGCATTTTTCATAAAACCAACTATACAATGGCTGTCATAGACTTATCCCACGTTAACTACGCTTTAGAAAATGCAGCGTTAGAAAGAATTGATGGCATTATAGGTGCTGATTTAATGACAGAATATCAGGCTGTTATAGATTATAAAACCGAGCAAATGTATTTGAAAGAGCCAGTTTCGTAGTAGAGATAATTCATGTAAAGATAATTCATGTAAAAATAATTCATGAATTATCTCTACTACATTACCGCCCACCATTAACACTACTCACAATATATTTAAACAGCACAATACCTGCCACAAAAAAGATCATTCCCAAAGTAAAAGGCACTAAAGAGCCCCATTTATCAATATCTACTCCTAATAAAGCTCCCTCCCCTTGCATAAAAGCAAGACAAGAAAAAATAAGCAGAAACATACCTGCAACAGTTAAAATGGTAGCAAAAACCTTTACAATACCCATATTTTTAAAATTTATTTTTTTTGTAATAAACAAATAGATTATCTCAATTCTCACGTCTCCTGTCTCACATCTAAAATCCTCACTTCAAAATCACCGCTATAACAAACGCAATAACAGAAGCGATCAGACCATACATAAACACATTGTAACACCAACGAAGGTAACGATATTTTTTGACAAGTACCTGCCCTAAGAAATAAAAATCACGCGATAACGAACCATAAAGATACTCACGGTCTTTCATCATTTCCGAGAATCCCAATTCAAAGTCGGAGAGTGGCATACCGTAGAAATTTCCAAAAAACAGCAGATTTGCTTTGCGATTTTGGATGTCTTCACGCGTAAAACTGCGAATCGTAACTTTAGGAATGGTGGAAATCGTGGCAAAAATAATGGTGGCAATACAAACAGCAAGCAACATACAAGTTGGAATGATGAGCTCAGGCTCTGTATCAAAGCGTGGCACAAGGGTTGACACCACAATCGAAATGATAACCGCATTGATACTCAGCATAATATTGGCTTTATTGTCGGCAATGGCACTTAGCGAAATATGGTTGGGAATCGTTACGCGAAATAAGGTTTCAATACCCCTATCTGGGCGTTGTTCACGCTCTTTTTTGTAGGTAATTTCCTTTTGTTTTTGCTCAATTTTTTGCCGTTTTTCCACAGCATCCCCCAGCAATTTGGTGTAACGAGCAATATTTTTGGTTTTCTGCTTGTTAAGCGTCAGCTGTGCATAAGGTGTGTGGTAGCGGTGATTACTTAGAAAGTTAATTTCGTCTTTTAACCAATCTATTTCGGAGCGAACTATACCGCGCGTTGTCTCCATTTCAATACGGAGGATGTCCGTTTTATCGAAATGCTCCTTGCTACCTAAACTGTGTAAATCAGCATCTGCGAGTACTTCTTCCAGTAAATTTTGTGGCTGTTGTGGCATTTTGGTGGCCATAATACAGCCCGCAACTTGTTGAATTTTTTCTTCTGGATAATTGTGTTGACGCAAAAAATCAGTAGCAATACCAACACTAACTTCTTCATGGCCAGCAATTTGTTGTATGTATCCAGCGTCATGAAACCAAGCAGCCAATTGCACTATTTCTAATTCTTCTTTGCTTAATTTATTTCCTTCTCCTAGTATTTTGCAAGCTTCAACAGTTTCGTATGTATGTACATAGTTATGATAGACAAATTTAGTGTCTAGTTGCTTTTTAAATAGTTGAAAGATGTATTTTCGAGCTTGTTTTAAAATATTCATGGTTATTACACGAAAAATGAGGTTGTTGATGATTATATCTCCAATAAGATAATGAATACAGGCAAATAAAACCACATAAGATTTGAATACATTTGGGATTGTGGAAACATTTTAGAGCTTGGAACTAAGTTGGCTTTTAAAAACCAGTAATTAGTTTTTGATTTTTTATATTTACAAATGATTGACTACAATATTTTACAGGAATTGCAGCAACACCTCCGTAAAAATAATTGCTATCAATAAATTTGTCCAAATACGAATCACTAATCTACTAATCACGAATCAACGAACTGTTAAAGTAAAAATAAACTGTTGGGTTGAAAAGCATGTCATTTGAAACATACCTAACTTTCCGAACTCCAAAAAGTATTCAATCCTGTAAAATAACCAATTTTTACTACAGGCTCAAAATTATACATTAACTAATTGTGCGAGTTTAAACAATTGATAGGCATAATTTTCTATTTTTTCATTAAAAGTTAACAAATCACGCCATTTTTGAGGAATAGCATCCAGTCCATAGTAAGCTCCAGCCAATTGTCCATAGATGGCACCTGTTGTATCAGCATCATCACCAAGATTAACCGCCAACAAAGCTCCTTCCTCGAAAGAATTGCTATTGTAAAAAGCCCAAATCGCCGCTTCCAAAGAACGCACCACATAGCCCGAACCTTCTATAGTAGGCGGTTGACGATTTTTATACAAACCTAGTGAAATTTCTGAAATTTTAGGCGTTAATGGCTGCGCTGACCAAATACCTGTACCCGGCGCATAGTAGGGGGAGAGTAATGTTTCTTTTGACTCGCCATTCAGTGCACCCACAATCAAGCCTCCAAAATAACGGCAGGCATCTATACATTCTGTTGTATTGTGGGTTGTTTTGGAGCTTTCTGCACACATTTTAATAGCCAGCTTAGGATGTTGGGAATAAAACATCGGAACAGGTGCAAGCCGCATAATGCAACCATTCCCAGCAGAAGTAGGCTTAGTGATTGCATGGGTTTTTCCACTTTTATGAAAATCATATAAAGCATTAACAGTAGTAGTACCAATATCAAAACATTCTCCTGTACTACTTAAATAACCTTCCTGATACCATTTCCAATATTTTGATAGCTGATCAAAAAGATTGAAAGATTGATGTTCTATTAAGCTTTCAGCCAAACATAAAGCCATTGAGGTATCATCTGTCCACTGTCCTGGTGATAAGTTAAAAGGACCGCCCCCTACCATATCTTCAATTGGCTTAAAAGAACCGGGGCGTTTAAATTCTAAAGTAGTGCCTAGGGCATCTCCTGCCGCTAGACCCAAAAGGCAGCCTTTGTAGCGTTTAATTAAGTCCATTTAGAAATAGAATATTTTAGTTTCAATAATAAGTTGAGTGCTATTTGTGGTTTTTTAGTTGATAAGGCTTGAAAAAAATATTACTATTTGTTTGGTTTAGTAATTTTGCATATAATAAATAGTAAATTGATGCAGTTAAGAGCTTGTCTTGATTTTGTTTTTGAAGCTGAAAATGATGGATTTTGTTACCAAATGTAACGTTTTTTAAGCCAAAGGATAAAGTCAAGACAGCCTCTAAGTACCTATTTGAGAACTGTAATTTTTTCGCTTTGTAAGTACTTAGACAAAATTAATGTTACAATAGTAAAAGACTAAGCCGCTCATTTCTAATGTTTTAGCACAAAATTATGCACAATTAAATAGTGCTTGGCACTTACAGTTCAAAATCTCTTTGGCTTTATGATTCTAGCTTCTACTTTTGCATTACTTAGGTATTGATTAGAACTTGATTTTTCGTTAATTTAGGTAAACATGAGTTAGGGAAAATAAAATGTGGTGTATTTCAACACTTTAAATGACTTAAAGCATTGATTATCAAGCTAGTTGTTTAATAAAATAATAACTTGATAGTTGTATATGTGGGGCATTATATAATTTTAAAAAATTACCTATCAATAGAACTATTCAGGCTTGAAAAAGGTTCAGATTAGTGATAAATGTGCATCACTAAGCTTGTGAATTATCTTTACTTTTATTTATAGTTGCTTGTTTTTCAGCCCATTGTTTATTGAATGATTTTTTGGGAAAAGCTGGGAAATTTCTATTTTTTCCCCAAGATTGATTAAATAAAGAACGCAATAGATTTTTTTTCACAAATCGCCCGGGTTTATTCAACCAACTACGATCTAACATTGCTTTTTCCCATAATTTCCAACCAATATATTCTCTTGTTCTAGCTAAATTATTATCTATACTCTCCTTTCTATTATTGAGTAATAAATTGTGT
>JAHDHV010000524.1 GCA_020631155.1 Bacteroidota bacterium
TCGTAATTCGTAATTCGTAATTCGTAATTCGGAACGAGTAATTCGTAATTCGTAAGGTATGTTTCATTATCATCCTAACACTTTGCCTCTAAAATTGATATTTGGCTATTTAGACTTTTGGATTTTTAGCTGTTAGAAATTAGTAATTTATATCAAGATTTTTTAATATATAGATATTTATTTGTCAATAATTTAAAAAAGTAAATGTGGCAACTAAGCTGTCGTTACAGAACTCACTTAACAAGAAACCCATCAGTAAAAAAGTCCGAAAACAAATCACTGATCTACTAATCACGAATCTACGCCCCATTACAATAGGCACAAACTGTTTGGTTGAAAAATACAGTATTTGAAACATACCATTCGTAATTCGGAACGAGTAATTCCTATACCATATTCAAAAGGGGAAACTTTTTTCCTAAAATGGCAGATGGTGAAGTTTTGAGCCATCGTTTTAAGACAGTTGCGTAAATACTTCTAAAATCTATTTCATATTTTAACTCTCCATTATCCAGATTACTCAAATCTGGAGCTTGATTGTAAAATCCTGCCTTCTTTAAATTTTCTCCCATTAAAAAAACGTTATTAGCTGTACCATGATCGGTGCCATTACTAGCGTTCTGCGCTACTCGGCGGCCAAATTCTGAAAACGTCATCACCAATACATCAGACAATCGGTTGTTGTATTTTAGGTCTTGGAGGAAAGCTTTCATGGCAGTAGCATAGATATTTAACAAACGAGCTTGCTGATTAATTTGGTTCACATGGGTATCAAACCCTCCAAGAGACACATAAAATACGCTGGTTTCAATATCTGCTACAATAAGTTCAGCAATGGTTTTTAGGTGTTTGCCAAATTTATTTTTAGGATATGCTTCATTAGAACGGTAGATTTTGGCTTTGTCATGCACATATTCTGCGGAGGAAATTGTTTCCACAACTGTTTTATACAAATAACTCAATGGATCGTTGTCATGATGCAGGTCATGGTGATGATTGGCAGTATGTACAATATCTTTGAAAAAAGAGTGATTTACGGCTTTATACAATTGTCTAGGCTGGTTGACGGCTAGGGCTTTTTGCCGTTCTCCCTTCATCGCTAGGGAGAGCGTTCCGTCCACTTCGATGCCGTTATGTATCGCACCACAACCTTGTTTATCACATTGGGCATCCAAATAGCGGCCGAGCCATCCTGTAGATAGATACTTTGACGCATCGCTTGCGGTTTGCCAGATTTCCATAGAGCGAAAATGAGAGCGATTTGGATTGGGGTAGCCTACGCTATTGATGATGCTCATCCAGCCTTGTTCGTAAATGCTGCGGAGTGGAATTAAAGCAGGATGTAGCCCCAAATCATCGCTAATGCGCGCGGTGTCTTGTTTGTGAATAGCGATTTTGGGGCGACTGTTGTAGTAAATGTCGTTTCGGAATGGAATGATTGTATTGAGACCATCATTGCCCCCTGATAATTGCACAACAACTAAGATTTTGCCATTGCTGTTTTTTCTGCTGATTGGTGCACACGATAGATTCGTTAAAAAACTAGGAACTAACAAAGAACTAGTAACTAAGGCACTATTTTTTAGAAATTGACGGCGATTTTGCATGTTTTAGGGTTTTGGGTAGAAAATAGGAGATTGAATTTACTGGGATATTATTTCCGAATTACTTACTTAGTAGTCAGTCAGGTTAATAGTGTCAGGCATTTACAGAAGGTATAATATTGATTATCAATTACTTAACTGAATATACTATCCGACATTATTATTATGACTAACTACTAAGATAACTTGACAATGGTATATTAATCTCTTGTCTTTCGCTGATTTTTTATTGTAAAGAACAGATTCTGTAAAATAATAATTCGTTTATTTTAATTACTTGTCCTAATTCAATAAGCTTTTGATTCTTAGGAGTTTATGTTTTTTTTCCAAGCCTTAAAAGATGTGACCCCAGAGGGGACGAATCCCTTTGAAAAATGCAAGCAACTACTAATTAGTGACTTATGTATTTGATAATGACTATTTTTAATTCTTGTTTTCTCATTTTGAAATCAGCCAAAAGTCTAAACAGCCAAAAGGCTAAAAGTCCAAACAGCTAAATATCAATTTTAGAAACAAAGTGCTAGGGTAAAGCTGAAACATACCTATAATGTAGCATTGTCAAGCTAATTAATTAATGCCATGTTTCCTAATTTTTAGCTAAATAATTCTACAATAATAATTTGAAACAGTTGCCTTTATTACTTTGCCTTATACTTCGTTGAAAAGCCTCGTGAGAGCCCCATTATACCTACATTTTTCGTCTTTTACAACTCAAAATTACTGTGCTTTTATGCTTCAATTGATTAGTTCCACATTACTCAAATTTAAGGATACTAATAAATTTCTTTGTAGGAAAATAGGGAATATGAATTGTAAAAATAAGCTGGAAAATGTGTTTTATATAACTTTCTGTAAATTAATTATTTAATTCTAGGTTGAAAAATGTTATAAGAGTTTTTTGTGAAAAAAAACAGCATTTTAAAAACTAATAATGATTACTAATTTGGTTGAAATACTATTTTTTTGTCCATTATTTTTGTCATTGTTTAAACAACAAACTAATAAAAGCAGTAGAAAATTGAAGTTGTAGAAGTTGATGTGAATATTAGGAGTAAGTTTAAATTAAAGGTTTAAAAACTATATCATTTATAACAGAACTATTCTTTAGCTAAAAAAAAGCATTTATGAAAATTAGAATTTTACTAGCCCTAGTTATTCTACTAATCGGTATGAACGATGTATTTGCTCGCAATTGTGGCACTATGGAGCATTTAGAGCAGTTGAAAGCTAATGATCCAACTATAGAATTGCGGATGCAGCAAATGGAGGAACATACCAATAAATTTTTGCAAAATTCAGGACAGCAAAAAGCTGGTACAGTCATTAGCATTCCTGTAGTTGTGCATGTTATATACAAAACTTCTGCTCAAAATGTGAGTGATGCCCAAATTCAGTCACAATTAGATGTATTGAATGAGGATTTCAGAAGAACTAATTCAGATGCTAACAATAAGTGGAGTCAAGCAGCAGATACCGAAATTGAATTCTGTTTGGCAACTGTTGACCCTAATGGCAATGCAACTTCAGGGATTACTCGTAAGTATACGAGTAAAACGTCTTGGGGTACAGATGATAAAATGAAATACGCTTCTAGTGGTGGAGTTGACGCATGGCCTACATCTGACTATTTGAATCTGTGGGTCTGTAATTTATCCAATAGTATTTTAGGCTATGCCCAATTCCCCAATACAGGAGTAGCAGCAACAGATGGCGTAGTAGTTTTAACCAGTGCTTTCGGGCGAGGAGGCAGCGCATCAGCACCTTTCAATCAAGGGCGTACCGCAACACACGAAGTAGGCCACTGGTTGAATTTACGACACATTTGGGGAGATGGTGCTTGTGGTCAAGATGATTTTGTTAGTGATACACCTACATCTGACGCTGCAAACTATGGCTGTGCAACTGGACATACTTCTTGTAGCTCTACAGATATGGTAGAAAACTACATGGACTATTCTGATGATGCTTGTATGAACTTATTTACATCAGGTCAAAAAAGTAGAATGAGAGCTTTATTTGCATCTGGTGGTGCAAGAGCAAGCTTGGCAAGCTCTGGTGGATGTGGTAGTGCTGGCGGTGGCGGCAATACTGGTGGTGGTTGTAGCGATAATGTTGTGAATTTAACCATTACCTTAGACCAATATGGTTCTGAAACTACTTGGTCTTTAAAAGATGATAACGGCTCAACGGTAGCATCTGGCGGACCTTATACGGACAATCAAAGTGGCACACAAAAAACGGAATCATTCTGCTTGCCAAATGGCTGTTATGACTTCACCATCAATGACGCTTATGGCGATGGCATTTGCTGTGGTTATGGCAATGGTTCTTACAATTTGACCAATGATGGCAGTAGTGTAGCATCTGGTGCTTCATTTGGCTCTAGTGAAACGAAAAACTTCTGTTTAGGTTCCACCGCTCCTCCTGCTCCAACTTGTAA
>JAHDHV010000041.1 GCA_020631155.1 Bacteroidota bacterium
ATCTAAATATCTAAATATCTAAATATCTAAATATCTAAATATCTAAATATCTAAATGTCTAAATGTCCAACTTCTATCTTCCATCTTCATAAATCGCAACATTTTTACATGAAAAAACGATTACTCTTACTCTATATCGGCATTATATTTTGTGTAACAAGTTTTTGGACGGCTACAAAAGCGGCTGCTCAAATGGCAACCATCTATAATAATGAGTGGATTGACTATTCGCGAACTTATTTTAAAATAAAAGTAGTGGAAGAAGGATTACATGAAATTCCTTATAATACCTTAGCTCAATTTGGGGTTGCTTTAGACGGAAATAGTCTAAAAATGTACCATAATGGGCAGGAAATACCGCTACAAATCAGTACAGCAAATACCTTATCTGATGGCGATTATATCCGATTTTATGGCGAAAAAAATGATGGTATCTTAGACCGTCAGTTGTTTCCTCGTCCAGAATGGCAATTGCAAGATAAAACCAGTTTGTTTTCTGATACGGCAGTCTATTATTTAACTTGGTTTCCTGATAAACACGATGGTTTGCGCTGGCAAGAAGCAGCGAATGATATTAGCAATCCCCCTGCAAAAGAGCAATATTTTATTCACACAAAATTAGAGCCTTATGTAAATGCCTACGGAGGAGGGGTGTCATTCCGACAGCTAGGAGGTTCTGATAATTACTTAGGTGATTTTGGTAATGGTGAGGGTTTTACTAGTGCGACTATTGATGGAACTTATGCAAAAGATTTTTTGGTAAGTACGCCCTCTGTTTACACAAACGCTGGAAATGCTACTATAGAAACAAGAATTATTGGTCAATCGGATAATGCGTTGTTGATTTATGATCACCACATACATGTAAAAGTAAATGACGAGATTTTAGCCGATACTACTTATGAGGGTAGAGAAAATATCACTTTTACATTCGATATTCCTATCAATGAATTGAATGTAGATGACACAACAAAAGTTACCGTTCATTCGCTACAAGATATTTCCTCCTCTGATCGCAATTCGGTTGCTTATGTCAAAGTAACCTATCCACATACTTATGATTTTGAAGGCACGCGCAACTTCCGTTTCCAATTACCCCAAACTTCTAATGACAGATATATAGAAGTAAGCAATTTTATCGGCGGTAGCCAGCCCATTTTATACGATCTAAGCAATAATATTTTTACCAGACCTATTGTAGACAACAGCACAGGACAGGCAGTTTACAGGTTTATGTTAAAAGGGCTAGGCGGCAGTAGTGTAAGAGATTTGGTATTGAGTAATACAAGTGATTTGGGAGCTGTTAAAATAGTTCAGCAAGTAAAAACGGCTTCTTTTACAGATTTTTCTGCCATGCAAAAACAGGGTAATTATATCATTTTAACCCACCCCAAGCTTCGTAGAGGCGATGTAGATGAGGTACAACGCTATGAAGACTATCGAATCAGCGAATCAGGTGGAAACTATACGGTTGCCACTGTTAATGTAGAAGAATTATATGATCAATTTGCATGGGGCATAGGTAAACATCCATTAGCCATTCGCAACTTTGTTAATTATGCTGTAGATACCTGGGACATTGCGCCAGAATATTTATTATTATTGGGAAAAGGAATTGGGTATGATAACACTCGAAATGATTCCGTTCAATATCGAAAATGTTTAGTGCCTTCCTATGGACAAACCGCTTCTGATATGTTGTTGAGTGCAAGAGATGTATTTACGAATGTTTCGCAATTGGCAACAGGGCGTGTGCCTGCACAAAAACCAGCACACATCAAAGCTTATTTAGATAAAGTAATAGAATATGAAAGTGTTGACGAAACAACACCTTGTACAAAGGAAGATAGAAAATGGACAAAAGATGTATTACATATTGCAGGTGGGCAGAGTATCACTGAAGCAAATATATTTGCCAATCATTTGCGCGGCTATGGCAAAATTATTAAAGAACCCCCTTTTGCTGGGCGCGTAGTTGCCGAATATACCAAAGCCAATGACGCTACTAGTGTTGTTATTCCCGAACTTGAACAGGTTATCAACAATGGGGTGTCTGTTATTACGTTTGTTGGACATGGCGCATTAGGAAAGTGGTCAGTAGAATTAGATAGACCCTCTGCTTATGAAAATTATGGAAAATATCCTTTTATGATTTCCAGTTCTTGCCATGTGGGAAATATACATCTAAATAATACTAATGAGGAGGAGGAAGAGTCAATGGCAATTGCTTATATATTAGAGCCGGGGCTAGGCAGTATTGGCTTTTTAGCAACCGTATCTTTTGGTTATCCTGCTTTTATGGATATTTACGTTACCCAAACCTATAAAGAGTTTTCCACGAATAATTATGGCAAGCCAATAGGTTATGCCCTGCGTGAAACAGGGCGAATATTAGACGAAAACTACCCAAGCTCAGGAGCAGACGATAATTATAAAAATGGGGAAATTCGCTTTACAACCCAAGAGTATACCCTTATTGGTGATCCTGCCATCGTGTTAGGTTATTGGGAGAAGCCAGAATATTTGTTGGATTATTTGAGCCCTACCAATGTTACGGCAAATGAGGATTCTATAGCCATAAAATTTGTAATCAGCAATTTGGGGGTAGGGGTGCGCGATTCTTTTACCGTAAATATTGATAGAACTTATCCTGATAACAGCACCGAAACCGTTAAGTCAGAGCGTTTTCCTGCTACTATTTATGTTGATACCATGACGCTCTATGTGCCATTAGGAGATATTTCGGAAGTTGAAGGAGAAAATACATTTACCATCACCATAGATGCAGAAAATGAAATTGAAGAAGATTGCGAAGATAATAATCGCATTAGCAGCAATGTATTTGTTTTTTCAGACTTACTAATTCCTGTTTCACCTTGCGATTTCTCCATCGTTTCCGAGCCTGAAATTACCTTATACACCTCCACAGGAGAAGCCAATGCAACTTCTAAACCCTATGTTATTCAAGTAGATACAACCGAAAATTTTGATAGCCCACTATTGATGCAACAACCAATGAATAGCAAGGGCGGCATTGTAGAATGGACACCTGAAATGAATTGGATAGACAATACCGTATACTATTGGCGTGCCAGTCAAATTCCTATCAATGATGCTTTTTACAATTGGCAAGGCAGTTCTTTTATTTATAAAAAAAATAGCGAATCGGGTTGGAATCAATCACATTACTATCAATTTAAAAAAGATGAACTCAACAGCATCATAATAGACAGCAGCAATCGCGTATTTGAATATGTAGGCGGCTTAAACACCATCAAAATACGCAACTCCTATGAATCGCTTGACAGCATTTCCGTTTTTGAAAATATTTTAAATGTAGTTGGCGGCACTTGCTTATTACACAATGGTTGTCGGGGCGGATTGAGCTTTGTTGCGATGGATGCTAGAGATGAACTGACTCCCTTATTTACTAGCAAAGTAGTTGAACAGCCCGGACAATGTGACGACAGGGGGACTTACGGCAATTTTCAATGTGCAGGTGGTACCAAGCGCGGCATTGAATTTTATACGGCAAATGTTGAGCAGGTCGAATCTATGTTAGCTTTTTTAAGAGATACCATTCCAGATGGTTATTACATCATAGCCTATAGTGTGAACAATCACCGTTTAGGTACAACTGATCCGAGCGATCCTATTTACCCGTATTTAGCAGAAATCCAAGACTTTTTCACCAGTGAATTAGATGCCCCTCAAATAGCCAGTCTTCGCAATGATGAACCTTTTATTTTGTTTGGTAGAAAAGGGCAGTACAGTTTCCCAACCACTTTTAAAACCTTTGACGGACCGCCTGAAGAAACTTTTGAAGTAGAAATTGACGTAGTTGGAAAGTCAACAGAAGGCACCATTTACAGTCCTGTCATTGGTCCTTCTCATCAATGGGAATCTTTAAATTGGAATTACGAAAGTTTAGAGGATGAAATCAATGATAAAGATAATTTTTCCATAGGTGTTTATGGCATTAATGGAACAGAAGAAGAATTATTATTAGAAACAGATGGCAATTCCCCCTACGATTTAAGCAGTATTGATGCAGCAACTTATCCTTATATTCGACTAAAAGCATTTACCAATGATACGGCAAATTTCACCACACCACAACTCAAGCATTGGCGCGTTCACTACGATTTAGCAGCCGAAGTTGCCATCAATAGCAAAGAACAATTGGTGTTGACTAGAGATACCGTACAAGAGGGAGAACTCATCCAACTAGACCTAGCCGTAGCCAATATTGGCAATGCCGATTTAGACAGTTTATTGGTACAATACACCATCATTGACCAAAACGGCGTATCGCATCCGATAACAACACCGCGACAAGCTCCCATTTCCGTAGGCGAAACTATTAGTACACACTTTGAATACAGCACGCTCGGTTTTGCAGGCAGCAATACCTTAGTCGTAGAACTGAATCCGAAAAATCCAGAAACAGGAAAGGCAGATCAGTTAGAGAAATTTAAGTTCAACAATTTGTTGTTTTTGCCTTTTTATGTGTCAAAAGATAGAATTAATCCATATATTGATGTTACTTTTGATGATAAACACATTTTAGACGGTCAATTGATATCGGCAAAGCCTAAAATTTTGATTCGTTTAAAAGATGAAAATAAATACCTTCCATTAAATAATCCTGATGACGTTAGAATTATTTTAAAACAACCCGATGGTAATGAGGAGTTTATTGATTTGAAAAATAGCGAAATAGCCATTTTTACACCTGCCAAAAGTAGCGATGCCAGCGAAGGCAATAACCAAGCAACGGTTGAATTGGCACCAGATTTTTCTACACAAGACGGGGTATATACCCTCATTATAGAAGCCGCCGACCGCAGCGACAATGACTTTGCCGACCGCGCCTACAAAATAAGCTTTGAGGTAGTCAACAAACCAATGATTTCTAACGTTTTAAATTATCCCAACCCATTCACCACCTCAACCAGCTTTGTATTCACCCTTACAGGCTCCGAAATTCCCGAACACCTAAAAATCCAAATCATGACGGTTTCAGGGAAAGTAGTACGCGAAATCAGCAGCGCAGAACTCGGCGATTTGCAAATTGGCGAAAACATCACCGAATTTCAATGGGACGGCACCGACCAATACGGCAACGAACTGGGCAATGGTGTATACCTCTACAAAGTCTCCGCTCGCCTCAACGGAATCCCCCTTGAACGCTACGAGCGCGTAGGTGTAGATGCCAACTTTAAAAATGAAATCGGCAAAATGTACCTAATGCGGTGATTTAATTACGAATTAGAAATTACTCATTCCGAATTATTTAAATTGGTGATTAGGTGAATTTATGGATTTGCAATTCTTTTTCAATGATTTGTGTAACGAAGGCTTGAGCCGTCATATTTGTATAAGCACCTAAAAAAACAAAGTCCAAAAAGCCAAAAAGCCAAATATCCAAAAAGCCAATAGCCTAAAAACCTAACCTCTAATTTCTGTTCTCTAACATCTAAAAAGCCCAAAATCTAAATCTCAATGAAAAATAATTTACTGCCATTCATAATAATACTTTTTTTCTGTGCAAATGATATTGCAGGGCAAAGTAATATTTTCCAAAATGAATGGATTGATTATCAGCAAACCTACTACAAAATCAAACTCCATAAAGACGGCCTTTATCGCATTGATAAGGAACTCTTAGAACAATACAACTTACCAACTGACCAGCCAAAAGGCTATCAATTGTTTCACAAAGGCAAAGAAATTCCCATTTACGCCAGTACCAACGGCTCTTTTGGTACGAATGATTACATTGAATTTTATGGCGAAAAAAACGATGGCGAATTAGATGCTTTACTCTATAAAAACCCACAATGGCGTACTCGCCCCTGGCAAAGTCTATTCACAGACACCGCCGCCTACTACCTCACTTGGAGCGATACAGACGGTCATTCGCGCTATCAAAATACCAACAACGACATAAGCAATCCACCACCTGCCGAAACACATTTTAACTATAAAAGCATCGAAGTAGATAATAGAACAACCTTATTGGACGGCGTGCCTTTTCGATTGGGTGGCGAACCTTTGCACTATGCCGACTTTGGCGAAGGGGAAGGGGTCGGACCTAATGATGCACTTACAGAAGCAGAGGAGGAAAGTTATAGGGTAGCTACGCCTTCTTTATATGTGAATGGTGGAGATGCACGTATTGAAGCAAAAGTTATTGGTTTTTCTGATAATCCTACTATTTTAGATGATCACCACCTACAAATTATCGTTGATGGCACAGTTTATAAAGATGATGTATTTAATGGCGATCAGACCAGAAGCTATAGTTTTAATGTGCCAACAACTGCCTTAAATACAACAGAATCAGAGACAGAAGTACGTTTTGTTGCGGTAGAAGGCACTTCCGAGCAAAACAAACATTACATCATTCACGCATCCATTACCTATCCACATAGTTTTGATTTTAATAATGTAAAAGGGCAGACATTTACTTTATTAAATGATGCAGATAAATATTTGGAAATAACAAATTTTGATGGTGGTACACAAACAGTACTGTACGATTTGGAGAATAACTTACGTTTTGAGCCAGTGATAACAGGAGAGGGAAGCAATGCCGTTTACAAATTTTTTATTCCACAACAAAACAACAGCAATTTAGAACGCCATTTTTTCCTAGCTAATACTAGCGCAATCGGTGGAGCAGGAGTAGCGACTTATGCGGTGAATCAGTTAGAAGAAAAGCAGTTTACCGATTTCAGTCAGTCGCAGCAAATGGGCAATTACTTAATCATTTCGCACCCAAAATTAATGCAGGGCGAGGTGGATCAGGCAGCGCGCTATGCGGAATATCGCAGTAGTATGGCGGGAGGCAACTATCAGGTAGCCACCGCCAATATTGAGGAATTATACGATCAATTTGCTTGGGGCATTAGCAAACACCCTATAGCCATCCGCCATTTTATGAATTATATTTTTGAAAAATGGACAATTACCCCCGAATATTTGCTTTTGTTGGGCAAGGCAGTTGTGTACACCAAAACGCGCTTTAATCCAAATGCCTTTGAGCAGTGTTTAGTGCCTTCCTTTGGTGGGCCAAAAGCCTCCGATATTATGTTGGCAGTGCCAGATAATGACACCTATGTTCCAAGAGTAGCGGTTGGGCGAGTGCCTGCCAATAATAGCGAACAGCTAAGGGCTTATTTGGATAAAGTCATCGAATACGAAGCCTACCGCAGCGATCCGTCTTGTAGCCGAGAGGATAGACTATGGATGAAAAATGCTTTGCACATTGCTGGAGGTGATAATTTAGCAGAAGCCAATCAATTTATTGGCACACTCCAGAAATACGAGCGATTGTATGAGGATAGTTTATTTGCAGGAAATGTTGTTCAAACATATAATAAATTGAGTGAGAGTGCAGTCGAGCAGGTTGATTTAGGCGATGTGATCAACAATGGTTTGTCCATCATCAATTTTGTGGGACACTCAACAGGAGCTTACTGGAGTGTGGATATTACCGCCCCCACTGACTATCAAAATTATGGAAAATACCCATTTATTATGGCCAGCTCTTGTTTTGTGGGCAATATCCATTTAGATTTAGGCTCGGAATTATCTATGGCGGAAGACTATGTATTGGCAGATGGCCTTGGTTCCATTGGCTTTTTAGCAACCGCAGCATTGGGTTTTCCTTTGTATTTAGATATTTATATGAGTGAGGTGTATCAAAATTTTTGCAAAGAAAGTTATAATCAACCAATTGGTATAGCCATTCAAAAAACAATAAAAGATATTAATGAAAATTATGGTTCTTTAAATCCAGAAAGCGATCCTTTCGCAGCCAGCAAACTAACCGTTCAGGAATACATTTTAACGGGCGATCCTGCGGTGATCATCAACTCTTGGGAAGAACCAGAAATAGCCATTGAAAACAACAGTCAATACGCCGAAATTTTCTTTGAGCCTGCCGTTATCAACAGTAGTTTGGATTCCTTCACCGTTAAATTGGTGGTCAATAATTTGGGCAAAGCTGTACACGATTCGATGACCATTCGCATTGAGCGCGACCTGCCCAATGGCAATACACCAGTCATTGTAAATCAACGTTTTGCGGTGCCTGTTTACAAAGATACCCTATCCATTCGCTTGCCAATCGGTGAAATTGCTCAAGCTGCTGGCAACAATACCATTCGCGCCATTGTGGATGCCGATAATGAACTCATGGAGCAATGCGAAAACAACAATGAAGTCAGCAGTGAGGTGTTTATTTTTTCCGATTTACTCATCCCCATTTACCCCTGTCACTATGCGATTGTTGGCGATGAAACTATCACCTTATCCGCTTCAACAGGGCAGCCGTCCACGCCAGTTTATGAGTACATTATGCAATTGGATACGACCTCAAATTTTAACAGCCCTTTGTTACAAGAACAGCGAATGAGTAGCGAAGCAGGAGTTATTGATTGGCAACCAACGGTAAATTGGCAAGATAATACCGTTTATTATTGGCGAGCAAGGCGAAATTTGGCAGATGCTTTGTGGGAGAATAGTTCTTTTACTTATTGGAAAAATGAGCCTTCGGGCTGGAATCAAGCGCATTATTACCAATTTGCTCAAGATGAATTTATGCAAATGCAATTGAATGAAAATACCCGACTATTTGAATATGAAAGCAGAAAAAATACAATTTATACGACTAATAATTACAGCAATGGCGCAAAAGTAAGCTTAAATGGTTCTTTAATTGTAGAAAACTCTTGTTTAAAAGACGGATGTAGCGGAGGACTTGCCGTTGCCGTTTTTGAACCCGATTATCAGCTCAAAGCCCTACTATCTGAATATCAGGCTGGTATCGGCTGTAGTAGTACGGGCACTTATGGCAATATTCATTGTATTAGTAATAGTGCTAGAGCCGTTTTTGAGTTTAATATGCAAAGCGGTACGAGCGTGGATAATTTGGTTAACTTTATAGAAAATGACATTCCTAACGGACATTATGTATTAATTTACAGCATCAACAATCACCGTTTAGCACAAGACCCTGACAATATTTACCTGCCCAATATTTATCAGTTTTTTGAAAATATGGGCTTGCCGCAAATTCAAAACATCCAAAATAATCAAGCCTTTATCGCTTTTGGGCGCAAGGGCATTGACAATTATCCAGCCGAGATTCAGATCGCCGAAACCGTTTCCCAAAACCTAGAAATGAACCTAGAGGTAGACGGCATTGCTCAACAAGGCAGTGTTTTTTCTCCACCCATAGGACCTGCTAAAGCTTGGGAATCAATGACTTGGGAGGCAGAGGTGACAGATAATAGCATTTTTGGAATTGTGGTACATGGTATTCGGGAAAATGGCCAGCAGGATTCTCTAACTTATGTAAATAGCGTTCCTTTTGATCTCCGTTTTATAGATGCAGCGACTTATCCATTTATCCGT
The DNA here is from genome assembly GCA_020631155.1 of Bacteroidota bacterium. GTDB lineage: Bacteria > Bacteroidota > Bacteroidia > Chitinophagales > UBA2359 > JAHDHV01. The sequence goes on from JAHDHV010000041.1 coordinate 9,427, forward strand.
TTAGAAGCAGCAAGTGCAGGGGCAAACAGCGCGCAACTAAAGCGTTGGACGGTATATTTTGAGCGATACCCCGAAATTGCTCTAAACAAACAAGCACATTTTGTATTCAATAGCGATACCATTTTGGAAGGTTCAGCCCTGCACTTTGAAATTGCTTTGACCAATGCGAGTGAAAATGAAATTAAAGATTTACGCATCAATTATTCGGTGGTGGATCAAAATAATGCCACCAATTTAGTTGGGACAGTCACCGAGGCGAGCATTGCAGCAGGTGCAACCATCAATACACAATTTGATTATGAAACCAAGAATTTGAGAGGTGGTAATTTGTTATTGGTAGAAGTCAATCCTGTGGATGCAGCAGGTAAGAGCGATCAGGCAGAAAAATACCGTTTTAATAATGTATTATTATTGCCATTTCATGTATTGAGCGATCAAGTGAACCCATTTATAGATGTGGTATTTGATGGACGGCATATTTTGGACGGCGATTTAGTATCCGCCAAACCCGAAATTCGCATTCGCATACAGGACGACAGCAAATACCTCGCCCTCAACGATACTTCCGACATGAGCCTCGCCCTAAAACGCCCCGAAGCAGTAACGGGCTTACCCTTAATTGAAGAAGTTGTCCCTTTAAGCAGTCCGAAAGTACAATTTATTCCAGCCTCAGCAACTGCTGCCGCCGATGGCAAAAACATTGCAGAAATCGTTTACACCCCCGATTTAACCGACAGCGATGGCGTATACGAACTCGAAGTGACCGCCCAAGACCGCAGTGGCAACCGCTTTGCCAATAATATGTATAGCATTTCCTTTCAGGTAGTTAACGAATCCACGATTTCCAATGTGGTCAACTACCCCAACCCATTTAGCACCTCCACGCGCTTTGTATTCCGCTTAACAGGCGGCGAAGTCCCCGAATTTTTCAAAATCCAAATCATGACGATTTCGGGCAAAGTCGTGCGCGAACTCACACAAACCGAACTCGGCGACATCCACATCGGCCAAAACATCACCGACTACGCCTGGGACGGCACAGACGAATTCGGCAACGAACTAGCCAACGGCCTCTACCTCTACCGCGTTGTCGCCCGCCTCAACAATGCCCCCATGAACCAAGCCGTCTTAAACGAAACCGTAAAAGATGCCTTTAAAAATGACATTGGAAAAATGTATATTTTGAGGTAGTTTCCGTAGCGACTGTTTTAGCTGTCAGGCTTTTTGTCGCACAGAACCATAACAGCTAAAGCTGTCACTACACAAATGACCGAAAGCTTTTTACTGTTTCATAACAGGGATGAGGTTTCACCTCGTTCCGAACCAAATAGGTAGCCTCTGGCTACACCCTACAACAGCTAAAGCTATTGCTACACAAATGACCGAAAGTTTGTCACTTGTTTATTCAAAATATCATTTGTTATGTCATCATCTACATCGCTTACTTCTTTACGCCTATGAATGGGTTAAGCAAACAATTGTTCAATGGTTTTCATGGAAAAGAACATTTTTCCACTGTCTGGAAGTAAAATAAAGCCATATTTTTTGTAGAATTTGACTGCATTTTCATCTATTGGAGCAATTACTACTGCCATTGAACCAATGACTTTTGACACCTCAAAGCTTCTTATCAAAGCACCAATGAGCAGTAATTTCCCTAGCCCTTGTCCTTTGTATTTTTGATTAATTGCCAACTTGCCAAGCAAGGAAGTAGGATAGGGGATATGTGATATTTAAAATTTTTTACTTATTTTTTTGGGTATGAGCTCTCTTGGAATACCTGCATTTGATAAAGTATAAAATCCCCTGATTTCATTTTCTTTATTACTCAACACAAAACAGGCAGCTAATTTTTTTTTTTATATCTTGTTTTGCTTGTTTTTGGATGTAGTTGTCCAAATAGCTATTGCCACAAGTAAATGCCGACTTTTTATGACTTGAATGGAGCGGAACAGTTAAGTAAAACGCCATCTTAAAGAAGGTTTTTATATTCTTGAAGCGCAGATTTTAATGGAGTATTTGGAGCTATACTCTTAAAAACAAAGTCAAAGAAAATTTCTTGATCTTTTTTGGAGCCAATAATTTTGTTATGTTCCTCTACAAGTTCTTCCGCCTTAGATTGAGCTGCCTTTAAAATAAATTCAGTCAGGCTTCTAAAGCCACCTAATTTTGATGTATATTCAAAGAGTTCTTTTTGTTCTTTTGTTAATCTTGCATCAAATCTTGTCATTTTAGCATCTTTTATTTTATTTGATATGAATGTGCGTGATATTTCCGTACAATGCAAGTTTTTTACCTTTTATTGTTGATGGTTTATGGGGTGGCTAGGTAGAGAGGTTAGAGGGTTTTATTTTTTGTTTACGATATAACAAAATGTCATGTTCTAAAATGTCAAGAACTTCATTTTTTTGAATGGCTAGGTCTATATACTTCAGTGCTTCATCTTTTTGATTTAACTTATCACATACATTTGCTAAGTTAGCATATGCTTGTATATCATTAGGATTATTTTTTATAGCAATGATAAAGTGTGCTTTTGCTTTTCTGTAATTACCTTTTATACGTTCTTCTTGCCCTTGTGAAAGATGGTCATTTTCAGTCAAGCTAGTGCTGAGAGCTAATTTTATGTATTCAAATAGTTTATGTTGTTCTTCTTTCAGTTCACTTTGTAGCTCACTTTTTAAAACTTTAATTTTTTCACTCTCTAAATCATTTCTTATTTTTTCAATTTTCTTTAAATCTTCTTCTGCATTTTCTCTTAAAGAGTTTGTTTTATATATAAATAAACCTGCGGAAACAGTTAAAATAAATGAGAAAATACCTATAATAGCACCAAATAACCTTACAAAAGAGGCATTTGTAGCTATATAAATATCTAAACGATCATGTAAACGCTCAATTTCATGATTGTTTTTTTGGATAATCTGGTTTAGACTATCTATTTGTTGAGTAGGTGTTTGTTGTGCATATGTTGTAATATAGAGTAATAGCGTAAGTGATAGTATTAGTATGTTTTTTAGATTCATATTTAAGTTTGGTTAGGTAATAGCCGTTTAATTTCACTTATTAGCTCATATGCATGACCAGAAGCTTTAGAAATATAAATACCTTTTCTTTGGTAAATTGCATCTATAACCTCTTGATTATTAGTTGCAGTATAACAAATGATGGGTATATCTGTTTTTTCCCTAATTTTATCAAAAAGAAATAAACCTGGTGCAAGAGCATTATAGGCAGCTATACCAAAATCTGCTCCAAAAGGCATTCGCATATCAAGTACTGCCAAAGCAAAAGTTATTTCGCTTTTTAATACTTCAAGGCTATCTGCAACTGTTTGGCAGTATTCATGTTCAATTTCTTCATAATCAAGGCGATCAAGAATGGGTTCCATATACCAATCCTCTTCATCAACCAATAGAACTTTTTTATTTATGCTCATGATAGTAAGTTAGAATAGTTAAGTTCGGTAATTTTATCTTTAAATAATTTATGATCGCAAAAGTATGGATTATACTTGGGATTTTTTTTGGGGGGGACTAGGGAGGATTAACTTGAAGCATAAATTGATATAACAGTTAAGTGCTAGTTTTTCATGACTCAAATTTGTAGAATTTTAGTTTTTTTCAGTTTCTCTAAAACAGATTCTTGAAAAAGGGGATGAACTCTATTTATTTTTATTGCTTGATCCATTATTCTTTTAGCTAAATCATTATGAGCTAACTCAACTAATAAAAGAGCTAAACCAATTTTATTAGAAATATCATTAGGCTCTAAGTTTTTATGCTCAATAAAACATATTAAAGCTTCATTTGGTTTGCCTTGTTGTTTTCTATTACATCCCTCCAAGTAGAGGCTTTGTTCTGTCACTTTGTCTAAGACATTAGGAGAGCTGCTCAATAGGGTTTTTTGAATTTTTTTTAAATCATGATATACTCTATTGTCATCTTCTTGTGATGTAGGACGTTTAATTATATTTGAGGATGGAGATGTATTAGGTGGAAAATTTGATCCTATAGTTATTTCTTTACCTTTAAAAAAAAGCATTTTAAAGAAGTCTATAGTTTTGGAAATGCTTTTAGTTTTTATCCAAAAGTATATAAAATAAATACTAAATACTGTGAAAAACATTAGTAGTGTGTAAGCTATAAAAAGTCCCAAAATCTCTATACGCCAACCCTTAGAAAAACCTAAATGTGTAGCTGCAATGATAAAGACTAATAAGGAACTTAATAAAAGTATTTTTTTATTTCTCATTTTTTAAAGTTATATAAGGCTATGTTAAACTCAAGATTACACTAGTATATGCTAACATTATACAGCCATAAATTATAGGAGCAATGACAGCTTCATCTGTTAATTGAAATTGTTCTATAACAATGGAGCCGTTAGAATCTAATACGGCATTATCAGACTTTTGTTTTGCTCTTATAGTATGCCACTTCTTAATCACAAACCATTCTTGGCCAACTAAGCGAATTAAAAAAGCAAGTGTTATGGTAAAAATGAAAATCAATAGTATGCCTATAGCACAACTCGTTGTATATACATCGTTGCTTACAACCTGCACAGATAAAATAATAAGAGCGTTCATAAGTAATTGAAAACCAATATTACATTCTTGCCAAGATATTTTTTGGCTATTTTTAGCAATGATGTTGATCATTACTACTAAAATTGTGGTTAGGAGTGGTAGAAGGGCCATTTATAATTATTTTATTTTTTTAGAGGGTTAGGGTTAGGGTGTGTTTGTTGTTGAATATGCTCAATAGTACAATTTGGGTAATGTTGCTTTAAAATATCTATAATACCATGTTCTGTAGAAGATTTTGCCAGAAGTTTGTTAAGCCATCCAATCTGTACGATATCATATTTCCCTTTTTTGAAAGTAGCAGTTATTTTTATTGGTTTTCCTTTACAGTGAACTAAGTATTGTTTTACTATTTCACCAGTATTAAGCCTTAAGTAACCATCGTGAAATAATTTTGTTAGCAACTGAAAATTTTTTTTTGCACCTATATTTTGTATAAAGTTTTTACTCCAGTTGTTAGGCATTAGGTTGATCGGACAGGGTGGTAATTCATTAACAAATGGCTTAAATTTATCACTATCAGAGGCTTTTGTGATTTCTTTAGGATATTGTGAAACAACACGGACATAACCCTGAAAGGAAGGTAAAGTTTTTTCGAGTAAATGGGACAGTAGTTCATAACCACCATATAGTGGATCAGATAGCCATTTTAGCTCTGATAGAATAATTAAATCTATCATTATTGGCCATTTAACTTCATTCAACTCTTGCCAATTTGTCACAACTGTAAATTTTGCCTCTTTTAAAGGGGCTGCACCAATATTGTTATTTAAAACTATGGCAATTCTTTTAAATCTAGAAAAAGGATTCTCCTTTTCATATTGTTGATATGCACTATCAGCCTTGTTATATCTTCCTTGACCTACATATATGTCACCTAGTATATTGTACATTTGTTTTCCCTTATTATAAAGAGGTTGTAATCTGTCCAACTCAATAGCAGCAAGAATGTGCTTTTCTGCATCCTTCCAAAGTTGACGTTCTATGCATATTTGAGCTAACACAACTAGACCATTAACATGATTAGGAGACTGTTCTAAAAATGTTTCGATGCGATTTTGGGCTAATTTATATCTACCTTGATTGTAGTCTAGGCGTGCCTGAAAAATGAGCTCTTCATTAGGATACATAATTAAGTTTTTAGGTTGGGTAATAGAGTTGTTTTTTAATTTCTTTGATTAAATCATCTGCATCTCCTGAAGCCTTAGATATATAGATTCCTTTTCTTTGATGGATGGCATCTATAACCTCTTGATTATTAGATGCAGTATAACAGATGATGGGTATATCAGTTTGATCCCTAATTTTATCAAATAAAAGAAGACCTGGAGCTAAAACCTGATTTGGAGATACGCCGAAATCTGCTCCAAAAGGCATTCGCATATCTATAACTGCCAAAGCAAAATCCATTGCCTGAAATGCTTCAAGACTTTCTGCAACTGTTTGACAGTATTCATGTTCAATTTCCTCATAATCAAGGCGATCAAGGATGGGCTCCATATACCAATCCTCTTCATCAACAACTAATATTTTCTTATTCATAATGTTTATTCTTTAGGTAAAGTAATTTGAAAAATAATTAAGTGCTTATTTCTTGATGGAAGTAACTCAATATGTCCTTTATGTAGTTCAATGACTTTTTGAGTTAAAAATAATCCAATTCCTGAACCTGTTGGTGCAAATTCAAAAGCTTCTTTTGCTCGGAATTCCCGTTCAAAAATTTTGTTTTTTGCATCTGTAGGAATTGGTAAGCCGCAATTAGAAATTTGAATTTGAACTCCTTCGGCAACTTCCCGTACACTAATAGATATGTTTTCCTTAGCAGTTGAGGCAATAACTTCCTTACTAAAGCCTGCTTTGACACGTTGCCATTTATTAAAAGAGTACTTGACTGCATTATCTAATAAATTAAAAATGGCATGACTAAAAACTCGTTTATCTATTGCAATTTTTATTTTATTATCAGTATGAGCATCTCTAACATGAATACTAATGCCTTTTTTTTGTGCTAAAGGCTGAAAGTCAATGGCTTTCTCAATTAGGTAAAGTCGTAGATCAAAGAGTTTCTCTTTCTTTAGTATAGTTCTATCATTAGCTAAGTCTAGTAATTGAGCAAAACTACGAGCATGGCTCGCTGCAATTTTAGCCAAGAGTGACATGTATATTATTTTGTTATTTACTTTGTTTTTAGGAACAGCACCTAAAGTTAAATTACGTCCATGATTAATGAGTGCATTTAAAGGAGAAATAACTTGATGTGCCATATTTTGCATATATTGCATCAACTCATCTGCATTTAATTGTTGATTTTGAATTTCTAAACCAATTTTTTTACTTGCCACATAAACCATTTCTATATCCTGAGCTGTAAAAAGACGATTTTGTGTATTAAATAATACCAAAAAGCTATTTTTCAAAGGCTGAATACGTATAACAACAGCACTATTTATGTTGCTATTTTTTAATATGTTTATGTATCCTATATTTTCTTCTAAATCTCCTATTTCCCATTCAGTAGTTTCTTTTTCTATAAGGCCATTCTGTTTAAAAGCTTTATATTCACAAGCAGGAGTTGGAGATTTTAGACAATTTAGAAGATGTACTGCTAATATATCTTTGCGTTCAGTAAAGTTTCTTGATACAGTTCTACTAAATTTTGCACTTGAAATTGTAGAGTTTTTAGTATATTCTATAATTCCCTTTGAACTAGCAACTATTATACTGTCTTTTTTCTGTTCATTCCACATTCTTATAATAGCTCCCTTACAATTAATGAGTGCTGAGAGTTCATTACAATGTTTAGATAGATAAGATGACAATTCTTCGTGTTTAGTCAGATTGTGTTGTGTTGCATAAAAAGCATATTGACGATAACCATGATAGTAATAGAAATTTTGATAGTTTAACACAACCATTTGGGTAAGCTCATCTATTTTTTTTGCTATTTTCTCAACTAGTTTTAAGGGATTACTGTCAATCTGAAAATGTCTTGTTTTTTTCGGAAAAATAAGTCTTAATAGTCCAAAATATCGTTTATTCATTTTTAATGGAACTGCAACATAATAGTCAAAGTCTTGAATAATTACATCAAGATTTTGCATTAATAGTTTTTCGCACTTCTTTTTGTCCTCACTTACATCTGTGTGTAAATTAATAATTTTGTTTGAAACAGCCGCTTCCGCATCTTGTTGAAGTAAATACTTATAGTAAGCTCCTGAAATACTATTATCATAATAGTCATTGGATAATTTGTCTTCGTTTAAACCATATCTTTCTTCAGTAAATGTATTTTTTAATTGTTGGTACTTATCATACCACTCTTGACGTGTATTATATACTGTATTAAATTGAATTTCTTGTATGGGGGATTTATCAAAAAAATCATTGTATTCCGCTAAAAGCTTAGATAAATCTTCTTTTCTTTCTTTTACTTTTTCCTCTTTTGAATAAATAAATTCACATATGCTAATATTTTTTAGTATAAAATCTAAAATTTCATCTGGAGGAGTAGATACAATAGTATTTGGCTTGATATAGCGACCTTTACATACTAAATCATCTTTTAAGCCACTATAAATTAACATACTTACTGAAGAGGCCCCTAAATCTTCACAAATATATCTACAAGCTAAATCTCTGCTTATTTCCCTTGAAAAAGGAAGCGTAAAAGCTTTAGTTAGTTGTTGAGTAATGAGCATATTTGGGCGTTTTAGCTTAGGAATAATTCAGTAGGGAGATGTGTTTTTTAACACTTTTCCCTAAAGATATACATTTAAATCAACATTCCCAAAATAAAACCGTCACAAAAAAAACAATAAAATACATGATTAAAAATGACTCTATGTAACAGCTATTAGTAACAATGTGTAAGCAAATAAAGGTGTTGAAAGATAAATGACAATAGGGAAGAGGAATAAAGGTAAAAAGGGCTTTTTGTTGGTTGTATGACCTATTTTATAAGAGTGCTGGAACTTTTTGTCTGTTTCCCCCCTTGTTAATCAAAAAAAAAGTACAACTTTACGCATCTTTTCAAGAATTATAAACGTCTGTCAGGCAAGTTGAGGCTTAAAAAAGAAAGTTGTTTGCTATATAGTCGGTGCTTTAGTTGACAACTATATTTTAAGCACGATTATTGTGCGTCAAAAAAAGCAAATATAAGCGAAGATAAACTATCAGTTTTTTAGGTAAGTTTCTAAGTTTCAGAGAGAGGAAGAGAGACAAAAGGAGACAACTTATAAATTGTCTTTAAGGAATATAGCTCTCTAACTTCTAATTTCTGAGTTCTAACGGCTTACCGCCATTTACCATATTGTTTAACATCAATTTTAATTCATTCAAACTATGTATTGGACATTAGAGCTTGCTTCTAAGTTGGAAGATGCTCCTTGGCCTTGTACCAAAATGGAGTTGTTGGATTTTGCAACCCGTTCTGGTGCGCCTATGGAAGTAGTCGAAAACCTAGAGAAGCTAGAGGATGAAGGAGAGTATTACGAAACGATCGAGGATGTATGGCCTGATTACCCTCGTAAGGACGATTTCTTCTGGAATGAGGATGAGTACTGAAGTGCTGCAACTGTAGGGAGTACCGCAACAAAAGATAGCGAAAGAAACAGCTTTTCTGTTGGTTGTAAATAACGTGCCGTAAACGCTACTTGCTAAAACAAACAGTTGATGACTTTTTGATCTCATGACTGGACTTGTCATTGAATAAGTCTATTACAGAAAAACAGGGCTTCGGCTTTGTTGTCAATGTTAAGATAAATAAATACAAATATAATCGTAGGCCAGTTGAATTATCAATTGGTCTATTTTTTTGTATTTAGACGTGAGATATAAGATTGAGATAATTAGTTTGTTACTTAAAAGTTCAAGTATTGTTTAATTTCGTCTATATATCTATGATTTATTGAATTTTAATTGCTAATCTAATTGATTGATAGTTATAGTTTTAGAGTGGTTTTTGTTGTTTGAGTTAAGATATAAACAGCCAAAAGTCTAAACAGCTAAAAGTCTAAATATCCAAAAATCTAAGCACCTAAAAGCCTAAATAGCCAAAAAACTAAACAGCTAAAAGTCTAAATAGCCAAAAATCTAAACAGCTAAAAGTCTAAACAGCTAAAAGTCTAAATAGCCAAAAAACTAAACAGCTAAAAGTCTAAATAGCCAAAAAACAACTTAAAAGTGTTTATTTGCTAGGTTTAGCGAGTTTTTAGTTATTTTTGCCAAAATAAAATTATTTTTATAAAATATGAGTACCAGTACTAAAATGGAAACAACCTTAGTGCAATTGTCTGTAGAGGATTTGGCTGCTAAATTTGAGCAGTTAAAATTTCCGAAAACGGCGGTTCGCTTGAGTGAGTTGTTTAAAATAGATGCGCCCAAAGCCATTCGTTTGTTTCGGAGCTTGGATGAGGCAGCCATTGTGGAAAAAATTACGGCTTGTAAATATCCCGCGTTCCTACATGCTACGGCAAGTTTAATTGGCATTGATAACCAACATTTGAAGCAGTTGCTGCGAGCATTACCACCTGATTTTTTGTTTCAAAAGGAGCGGCTGAAAAATGTTTATGAGTTCAATAGTTTGTTATATATTTTTTATAACTGCGAAATGCAGGAAGAAGCAAAAGAATTAATCGCTTTTGCGAATGAAGATTTATATAATTACTTAAAGGTGAGCGATATTAGAACACTGGCAAGTTTCCTAAAACTATTATCGAATTATCAAAATATTAATGCTTCATTGGCGGAACATGGACGGCGTTTTTTCAATAAAATTAAGTTTTATGTTCCCAAAACAAGCCGCGATAAACGTTTAAATCCTATTCCAGCTTTACTAAAGGTAGTGAGTGAAAACGATATGGAATTAGCTTTAAAATTATTAAAGCATGTACAATTTTTGGTGATTAATAAGGAAGTGAATTGGGAAGGAGAGCAAAGTTTTGAGAATATTTTGGCAATTTGTTATTATCAAATGGGGGTAGCTTTTGCAGAACTGAAACGGCCAGATTACCGACAGTCGGATATTCATTTGACCAAAGCGATTCAGTTGTTGAAAGAAGAGCAAACGGATAATCAAAATCTGTATTTGTCTTATTTCCAAAAAGCAAAAAATGCATTAGCCCAAAAAGATGAACTCGAAGCTCAATTATTGGCAATGCAGGCACGTCATTATGCGCTACAAAGCAATTTGGTAGCAGAAAGCGAAGAAATAACCGCTTTTATGAAAGGACTGTGATTTAATTACGAATTAGAAATTACGAATTACGAATTACGAATTACGAATTACGAATTTTTTTAGACATAAGATTTAAGATAATCTAATTCATGCTCAGAATTAAAGCCTAAATTATTGTAATTCAAATACTTACACTTTGAAGTCTTACATCTTATATCTAAAATCTTACATCTCCATTCAATGTGAAACTGAAAACCATTACGCTTGTTAATTTTAAAAACTACGAAAAACTGCAACTGAGTTGTGCGGCCAAGCTCAATTTTTTGGTCGGCCCGAATGGTGCAGGAAAAACGAATTTGCTGGATGCGATTTATTATTTGTGCTTTTGTAAAAGCTACTTTAATAGTAGCGAACAGCAAAATGTACGACATCAACAGCGTTTTTTTCGCTTAGATGGGGTGTTTATGTTGAATGGTATTGCGGAAAATATTGTGGCTAAAATAGCTTTAAATAAACGCAAGGAAATTGTCCGTAATGATTTGGCTTACAGTAAGTTATCCCAACATATTGGCTTGCTACCTTTGGTAATGATTGCGCCTGATGATATACAGTTGGTAAAGGCTGGGAGTGAGGCGCGCCGCAAGCTATTGGACAGCACATTATCACAAATAGATAAGGGCTACCTTAAAACGCTGATTCAGTACCATAAACTGTTGCAACAACGCAATGCTTACCTTAAAAAGTGCTATGAGGAACAAAGTTTTGATATTGCTCTATTGCAAATTTACGATGAACAATTGGTGCCGCTTGGTATACAATTGTATCATCAGCGAAAAAAAGCGATAGGGGAGTTATTGGTTTTGTTGCAAAAATATTATGAGTGGATTAGTGATGGAAAGGAGCAGGTAAATTGTGTGTATAAATCCTCTTTAAATAAAAGTGGTTTTGCACAAATTTTACATCAAAACCTCCTGCAAGACAGGCATTTACAGCGCACAACGGACGGTCTACATCGTGATGATTTGCTATTTGAAATCAATAATTATCCCTTAAAAAAATTTGGCTCACAAGGACAACAAAAATCTTTTTTAATTGCTCTAAAACTAGCGCAATATCAACTACTAAAACAAAAGCACAATACAACTCCCATCTTATTGTTAGACGATATTTTTGACAAATTAGACCCCATTCGCACCCGTAAATTGGTGGATGCAGTGGTCAGCGATGACTTTGGTCAGGTGTTTATTTCTGATACCGAGTTGGAGCGCATGAAAAAGATTTTCGATGCTTTTGAAATAGAACAAAAACTATTTAAAATAACAGATGGCAAGGTGGAGGTTATGGGAAGTTAGAAGGTTTTTTAGAGAAATTGATTTACTGTTAAAGTGTTTTTTGCAATTTCTAGCCCCCATTTTCCACTCCACTAATTCCCACCAACACTTCCTTTTCAGATGCTGTTGTTTCTTCCGCATCCACATAACTTTCCAAAGGCGGACAGCTACAAATTAAATTGCGATCTCCATAAGAATCATTCACACGCTTGATGGATGCCCAAAATTTGTGGGTATGCAAGTAGGGCAGGGGATAGGCTGCTTCTTGCCGAGTATATGGATAATGCCAATCATTTGCAGTCAATTCATTCAAAGTATGAGGCGCATTTTTTAATACATTATTTGTTTTATCCATTTTTCCAGAAACAATTGCTTCTATTTCCGCACGAATGGCCAACATGGCATCACAAAACCGATCCATTTCCGCTTTTGATTCGCTTTCCGTAGGTTCAATCATAATGGTGTTCGCCACAGGGAAGGAAACAGTCGGCGCGTGAAAACCGTAGTCCATCAATCTTTTGGCTACATCAATCGCATCAATACCAATACCTCTTTTAAACATTCGCAAATCTAAAATCAACTCATGGGCTACACGTCCATTTTTGCCAACATACAATACATCGTAGTGGGATTCTAGCCGTTTTTTGATGTAGTTCGCATTTAAAATGGCATATTTTGTGGCTTCTGTCACTCCTTTTTGCCCCAATAATTGAATATAGGCATAAGAAATCAACAAAATGCTGGCACTTCCCCAAGCCGCCGCCGATACGGGAGCAATGCCTTTTTCATTATTTTTGGAAAATGGGTGAGCAGGTAAAAATGGAGCTAAATGTTTGACTACACAAATAGGACCCATGCCCGGACCGCCACCGCCATGAGGAATACTAAAGGTTTTGTGTAAATTTAAGTGACAAACATCCGCGCCAACGGCAGCAGGGCTCGTAAGACCAACTTGTGCGTTCATATTGGCACCGTCCATATATACTTGACCGCCGTTTTCGTGAATAATGGCGCAAATTTCTTGTATAGCATCCTCAAAAACGCCATGTGTAGAAGGATAGGTCACCATCAAAGCGGATAAGGTATTGGTGTATTTTTCTGCTTTTGCCTTTAAGTCAGCTACTTGAATATTGCCGTTTTCATCACATTTTACTAAAACAACTTTCATACCTGCCATCACCGCGCTTGCGGGGTTTGTTCCATGTGCCGATGTTGGAATTAAAACAACATTGCGCTGTGTATCGCCTCTATCCAAATGATAGGCGCGAATCACCATTAAACCAGCATACTCGCCTTGCGCGCCTGAATTGGGTTGCAAGGAACAAGCCTCAAAGCCTGTGATTTCGGATAAATTATGGGCTAATTCGTTGAAAATTTCTTGATAAGCAGTTGCCTGTTCAATGGGAACAAAGGGGTGTAATTGGCTAAATGTTGGAAAACTGACAGGTATCAACTGTGTAGTTGCGTTCAGTTTCATGGTGCAGGAGCCTAGCGGAATCATGGATTGTGTAAGGGATAAATCTTTGTTTTCCAAGACTTTAATATAGCGCAGCATCTGCGTTTCAGAATGGTGACTATTAAAAACAGAATGAGTTAAATAGGCTGTTTTTCTAATAAATGCGGCGGAAATGCCAAAGGAAGCATTTGCGTTTTTAGCATCCAGTGAAATGGTTTTTAAATCAATATTTTGGTCAATGGCTTCGGAAAAAATACGCACAATTCGCTGTACATCATCTATTGAACAAGTTTCGTCTAAACTAATGCCAATAAGATCGCTATTATGTTCAAAATACCTAAAATTCACTTCATCCAATTCTGCCACTCGCCGCACACGCAAACCCGAAGTTTTTGTATGTTCACTTAAATCAAGCAATAAAGTATCAAAATATTGTTGATGTACGATTTTATAACCTAATTCATCCAGTTTTTGTGCCAGTACAGTCGTTAAATCGTGAATTTGTTGAGCAATTTTTTGGATGCCTTTAGGCCCATGATAAACCGCATACATACTTGCCATAATTGCGAGCAAAGCTTGTGCGGTGCAAATATTAGAAGTTGCTTTATCGCGGCGAATGTGCTGTTCGCGGGTTTGCAAAGCCATTCGTAGGGCAGGGCGGCCATGTTGATCGGTAGAAACACCAATGATGCGCCCCGGCATTTGTCGAGCCAATTTTTGATGCGTGGCAAAATAAGCCGCATGAGGGCCACCATAACCCATCGGCACACCAAAACGCTGTGTAGTACCTACTACTATATCAGCCCCCCATTCACCGGGCGGTGTCAATAGTGCCAAACTCATCAAATCGGCGGCTACACTCACCAAAATACCTGCTTTTTTTGCTTGTTGTACAACTGCTTGATAATCGTGAACACCACCATCTTGAGCAGGATATTGTAAAAGTATGCCAAATACATTTCCTGTAATTTCAAAATCCTGATGATTGCCTAACCATAATTCTATGCCAAGGGGTTCTGCACGGCCTTTCAATATTTCAATTGTGACAGGCGAACAGCTATCAGAAACCAAAAAGAGATTGGCGACTTGTCCTTTTGCACGTTTATTTTTAGTGCGAAAAGCTACCAACATAGCTTCGGCAGCAGCCGTACCCTCATCTAACAAAGAGGCATTAGCAATCTCCATAGCTGTTAGATCACTCACAAGGGTTTGAAAATTCAATAAAGCCTCTAAACGACCTTGTGCAATTTCCGCTTGATAGGGTGTATATTGTGTATACCAGCCCGGATTTTCAAAAATAT
>JAHDHV010000042.1 GCA_020631155.1 Bacteroidota bacterium
CACGAATCAACGAATCACGAATCAACGAATCAACGAATCACGAATCAACGAATCAACGAATCAACGAATCAACGAATCAACGAAGTCTAATAATAAGCCGTTTGGTTGAAAAGTACAGTATTTAAAACATGCCACTTAAAAGCTCCCAAATTAAGTTTTTTTTGGATTAATTAGAAATTTTTGTTTACTTCGATAGAACAATTTTAAAAAATAAAAAACAAACTCATTATGATATTTCCTATTGGTGATGATCAGGTGAAAGGTGGTAGTTTTCCTTTTTGGAGTTACCTCTTTATTGGCGTTAATGTATTGGTATTTCTATTTGAGGTTACTTTAAGCCAATCCGATTTGCACCGTTTTGTGATGGATTATGGAGCTATTCCTAAAGAAATTTTAAATGGCGAAGATTATGAGACCTTAGTAAGTAGCATGTTTTTACATGGCGGTTGGATGCATTTAATCGGTAATATGCTCTTTTTATGGGTATTTGGCGATAATATTGAGGCAGTGATTGGCAATGTTCGTTACTTTTTATTTTATATGTTCGGCGGCTTTGCTGCTTCGGCTACGCATATTTTTTTTAATATGGGTGATGTAATTCCGAGCGTAGGCGCGAGTGGAGCAATTTCTGCCTTATTAGGAGCTTATTTAGTCATGTTTCCAAAATCGAAAATAAAAATATTTGTTGCTTACTTCTTTTCTTCCTTCAAAGTTACCGCCCTTTACTTTTTAGGTTTCTGGATCATACAGCAGCTAATTAGCGGTTTCATCTCATTAGGCCCCGATACAGCGCAAACGGGCGGTGTTGCATGGTGGGCGCATATCGGCGGTTTTGTTTTTGGCCTAGTGCTGGGCTTTTACTTTAGACAACGCTACCCTGTTCAATTAGAAGAATCGGTTCAGTAAATTTGTTGTTTTTGGGTATTAGAAATTAGATTTTAGCAATTAGTTTTTTAAATAATTTAAAATTAAAACATTAACTATTTCGTCATAGTATTTGAAGTATAGGCACATTTATCCAAATAAGAAAATTTTATTTGGATAAATCTATCGAAAAAGAGCAGATAATTCCAAATAAAATTATTATTTTTGGAAAAAACATTAAAAATGCTGTGCAATGATAGGTAGAAAAGAAGAAATTAAACGAATACAATATTTGCTAAAATCCAAACGCTCTGAATTTTTAGCTGTTACTGGAAGGCGAAGGGTAGGCAAAACCTTTTTAGTGGATACAACGCTTCGCACACGCTATTGTTTCAGCATGACGGGCATTCAAAACGGAGATATGGCGGCGCAATTAGTCAATTTTGCGGTCAAATTATCAGAATACAATGGCACTTTTGACCCTGTTATTCCTAAAAATTGGCAGATGGCTTTTTTGCAATTAAAGCTGTATCTCAAAACTTTAGACCCATCCCAAAAGCACGTTTTATTTATAGACGAACTGCCTTGGGTAGCAACCGCGCGCGCTGGTTTTATCCAATTTTTAGCGCATTTTTGGAATGATTACCTATCTAAAGAAAAGCATTTTATCTTAGTTATTTGTGGCTCGGCAACTTCTTGGATTACCAAAAAAATTGTTAACGATACAGGTGGCTTACACAATCGAGTGACAGAATTAATTCATTTAAAGCCATTTACACTTAGCGAAACACACGAATTTTTAAAGACAAAAGGTTTGCGTTTATCTTCACAGAAAGTCGCTAAACTGTATATGTCGCTGGGTGGGATTCCTTTTTATTTGGAAAATTTGCGAAAAGGAGAAAGTTTTGCGGTAGCCATTGAGCGCATGTGTTTTGCACCAAATGGCTTGTTAAAAAATGAGTACAATAATTTGTATCAAGCTTTGTTCAATCATGCAGACATACATCAAGCGATAGTTGAGGCTTTGGCAAAACATCCATATGGCTTAAATCATGCAGCACTTTTGCAGGCATTAGGCATGAAAAAAGCTACGGGAAGCTATCAACGGGCATTAGAAGAACTGTTAGTGTCGGATTTTGTGATAGAGCAGCTACCATTTGGCAAAAAGAAAAAAGGGGTGACTTATCGTTTAGTAGATCAGTATTCTATTTTTTATCACCGTTTTATACAAAAAAATAAAAAGTATACAAAAGGCATTTGGCAGCAATTAGCGGCTAGTCAATCTTATAAAATATGGACAGGATACGCTTTTGAATTGCTTTGCCATCAACATATTGATGCCATCAAAACGGCTTTGGGTATACCTTCTGTTTATACAGAAATCTACAGTTTGTATGTGCCTACTGCCGATAAAAAGGGCTTTCAAATTGATTTGATTATAGATAGAAAAGATGATAGCATTAATTTATGCGAAATAAAATTTCATGCTGCGCCTTTTGCCATTCACCAAGCAGCATATCAGCGTTTACTTCAAAAACGACAGGCTTTTATTGAATATACCCAAACCAAAAAACAGGTATTTCTAAGCTTTATCAGCAATCATCCACTTGTTGATAATGCCTATGCAGCCGAAATTGTGGATGTAGCGGTGGTATTGGAAGATTTGTTGGATTAGAAAATAGAAATTAGAGTACAGAAGTTAGTTATCAGACTTAAACAATTAATTATCAAGCAAATAAATGGCGGAATAAGCCAATTCTTTACCTATAAATCTTATTATCTTATATCTTGTGTCTTATATCTTGTGTCTTATATCTTACATCTCTCCACTCAAAAATCCAAATCTAATTGTAGGCGTTTGGTAAGGTCACTCAATTTGGGGTTTGTTTCTGTCATTGCTTTGAATTTATCTTTTGGCGTGTAAGGAATTGCTGATTGAGTGCTTTCCTGCTTTTTGTCTACAGCTATTTCAATTTCATAATCATTTTCCCCAATTTTATTTCGCAAATACCCCATAAACCTAGCTTTCTCATCTTCAATCAAACCTTTTTGGGTAGACTTTCCCACCTTTATGGCAATTACTTTATCTTTTAACACAGGTATATATTCTTCAAAAACAGCCTTTGCTAAAGGTGAGTTAATGGTTGTGGTAAAACCTTTCCAAATCTTAGGCAGTGTTTCCGCATTTAAGGACATCAAGTTTTTTTGCTGATTGGCTACCTCTTCTTTTTTCTGTTTTTTAGCATCTGCCAACTGTTTTTTGCCAATCGAAATGCCCCCTACTTTTTTTTGTGCTGCTCGCTTTAGTAAGTTATTCGATTTCGGTTTTTCTTTAGTGGTTGTAGGCGTTGTTGTTGATGTGGGTGCTGTTGCTGTTGCTTTAGTTGTGGGCGTTGTTGTTGTACTTGGTGGGGCTTGCACTATGATGGGTGTTGGTGCGCTTACTTGGGTTCGTACAATGGGCGTAGCTGCTACTCGCTGCCCTGCAGGACGTTTGGATAAGTCAATGGCATTGTTGATATAACACATTTTTAACAAAGCCAATTCTACTTGTAAGCGTTTATTGGCACTCATTTTATAGTTCACATCACAATGATTGATAATGCTAAGACTGCTCAATAAAAAAGTGGGTGGACTCAATGTTGCTTGTTCGTGGTATCGCCGCTGCAAACCTTCACTGACTTCTAAAAGAGACAGGGTTTTAGGGTCTTTACACACCAATAAATTGCGAAAATGTGCTGCCAAACCGTTGATAAAATTATCTCCTTCAAATCCCTTTTGAATAATTTCATCAAATAACAATAAAACACCTGCCGTATCTTGTGCTAAGAGCGAATCAGTTACTTTAAAATAATAGTCATAATCTAACACACTCAGCGTATCTAGTACCGTTTGATACTCAATTTTCCCTTCCGAAAAACTGGCTAGACGGTCAAAAATGGAGAGTGCATCCCGTAGCGCGCCGTCTGCTTTCTGCGCAATGATATGTAGGGCATCTTTTTCTGCTGCTATTTTTTGGTCTTCGCAAATAAATTGCAAATGCTCTATAATGTCATTAATTTTAATTCTACTAAAATCAAAAATTTGGCAGCGTGACAAAATCGTAGGAATAATTTTGTGCTTTTCTGTTGTTGCCAAAATAAAAACGGCATAGGAAGGCGGCTCTTCTAGGGTTTTTAGAAAAGCGTTAAAAGCTGCTTGCGACAACATATGCACCTCATCAATAATATAGATTTTGTATTTGCCCGATTGCGGTGCAAAACGCACTTGCTCAATAAGGTTACGTATA
Source organism: Bacteroidota bacterium (assembly GCA_020631155.1). Lineage (GTDB taxonomy): Bacteria > Bacteroidota > Bacteroidia > Chitinophagales > UBA2359 > JAHDHV01. Next base: position 4,154 of record JAHDHV010000042.1, read on the forward strand.
TCTTCTACCGAATTATTGGAAGCTGCATCTAGTTCAAAAATGTTAAATGAAGCGGATTGCTCAAAAGCCTTACAAGCCTCACAAGTGCTACAAGGTTCTATATTTTCTCCTAAGTTTTGGCAGTTCAATACTTTGGCTAAAATGCGTGCACAGGTTGTTTTGCCGACTCCTCTCGGCCCACAAAATAAAAAGGATTGTGCTAATTTGTCATTTTTAATGGCATTTTTTAAGGTAGTGGCAACGGTTCGTTGTCCAACAACTTCATCAAATTTGGAAGGGCGGTATTTTCGAGCAGATACGACAAAACTCATAGGTTTAAATTGCTGTTTGGCTATTTAGCTGTTTAGCCTTTTGGCTATCTAGCTTTTTGGTTGTTAGTAATCATTTTTACAATAATAAGTTGGTAAATTTACGAAAAATTGTCCAACTTTTTTGTGTTTATGAACTTGTCATTTTTGGTATGGTATAAAAAAATTAGCTCCAACAGGCAATCCCATTGGAGCTAAAATCTGTGTATGAATTTTAATCAAATTGTTATTTTAGGTGGTGTGATTCAAAAAGTTTTAGGGGTATGTTTCAAATACCGAGTTTATCCACCTAACAGTTTGTGCTTATTTTAACAGTTCGTAGATTCGTGATTAGTAGATCAGTGATTCGGGTAAATTGATTGATAGTAATTATTTTTAAGTGAGTTGTGTAACGACAGCTTTAGCTGTTAAAGTCCTTATAAATAATTAATAATCAAAAACTTATAGCTACGAGAAAGTTCAAAAAATAACTTCCAATTTCTGATCTCTAATTGCTAAAAGCTAAATAGCCAAAAGTCTAAATAGCTAAAAAGCAATCTCACAACCAAAGGGCAACCTGATCCACATATATGTGGTCAGGGGTTAGTAAGATAATGAAACATGCCGTTTTAGGAGTAAAAAAACAAATAACATTCCAACAATACACACTTAGTCTTGCATGAGTTTTGCGGTTTGTGATGGTACAACATAAATAGCAACATTACCGAGTTCGTTATCAATCATTTGTGGAGTTTGTGACTTACTTTTGTAATAATCTACAAGTTTAGGTACTCGCAAATTAAGGTAACGATATAATTCATTGATAGTAATGATTTTATCGTTGTTAATATCTGCCAAACCTCTTTGTAGTGCCTCTAGTATGCCTTCTGTAAATGCTCCATTTTCCCATGATTTATCTTCATAAGAAAACTCATTTTCATTACTCGAAACAATGGTTGTTATGCCACGCTTAGTTTTATTTAACTTCTTAATTTCATATAAAATTTGCTGGGAATCGGCTTTTTTACCTGCTGCACCACTATGACAAGCATCAATCAATAATAATTTTTTACAAGGTATTTCATCTAAAATGCCTACTACATCTCCATAATCTACTGCCGTGCTTCGTATTTTTCCAGCCTCATAATCAGAGCCTTGCAAATAGAAGCGGTCGCGATGTACAAAACCATGAGACGACAAATGAACGATAATCATGTCGTTTGCATTGATATTTTCCGTTTCATACATAATTTTAAACTGCTCCAATTCGCCAACAATATTACTAGCTGTAGCTGTCTCGCCAATTACGGTTTTAGTGCGTACTCTATTGAAAAGTGCATTGCTAACATTATTTTGCGTGTCATATGTTTCTGCAAAATCATAGGCATCTTTAGAGGTATAGCGCAAATTAGTTTTGGTACCAACTGCTAGTACATACAAACTTGGCTTTAGAGCTTCGTAGTTAATGGTTAAAGCTTCTGATTGAAATGTCTTTCCTGATTTACTCAAGCGAATATCTACGGTATTATCGCCTGCTTCTAGCTGTAGTCTGGCAGTGAAGGTGTAGGAGTTTTTGCGGCCTTTGTGCAGGCGAACCTCATTAAATTTTGGACTTGAATTATTCACATATACATCAAAATCTTCTTTTATAATTTTCTCATCACCAATAATTTTGAGTTTAATTTCAATGAAAGGTTCTGAAGATGTATAAATATTGTCAATCAATTCATCGGGATTTGGATACATCCAAATTAACTCTGCATCTGCATTTTTAGCGCGTTTCTTAGACCGTTTTTTGCTAGTGGTATTGTTGTTATATTTATCTTTTGCTGTCTTCTTTTTGTCATTAGTATTTAGGTAAGAGACATTAAATCTACTCTTCGCTTTTTTTGATTTAGGAGAATTACTAACAGCCTTTTTTACAATCCCTTGGTATCTATTAACAGGTTTACTAACTACTACTACCTTTTGTTTAGGCTGCTTTCGATGTTCTTTTTCAAAATCTTTTACCTGTTCTAATTGTGTTTGTATTTCGCCACGTATTCTTAATGAATGATGATAGGCACCATCTAAATTAATGGCTTCATCATAATCTTGAATTGCTGCTCTAAGATTTCCTAATTTGTGGTGGGTATGCGCTCGATTGTTGTAGGCTTCGGCATAATCACCTTTAAGTTCAATCGCCTTGCCATAGTCTGAAAGAGCCGCTTGATAGTTGCCCAAATCATCGTTAACTACTCCTCTGTTATTGTAGAGTAATGGGTCTTTGGGGCTGTGTCGAATTGCTGCATTATAATCTTTAAGTGCGTTAGAATAATGGCCAATAGAGCGATACGCATTTGCTCGATTATTATAAGCAGAGGAGTAGTTAGGCTCTAAAAATATGGCTCTATCATAATCTTCAATGGCACTTTCAAACCTTTCCATATTCGCCTTTGCCAGCCCTCGATTATTGTAGGCACTTGCATTTTTAGCATTGAAAAAGATAACATTCGTATAATCTGCTACCGCATTGGCATAGTTACCTGCCTGATACTTAGCGTTAGCTCGATGTGTATGAACTTCTTCTGGATTAGGGTAAGCTTTATTAATAGCTAATGTAAAATATCGAATCGCTAGACGATAATTTTTTTTCTCGTAGTGATCCAATCCTTGCTGATAACAGTCCCTAGATGAATTACAGTTTTCTACTGTTTGCGCTTGCAATGAAAGCGCGTAAAAACAAAAAAGGACAACAATGGTGAGGGGTTGGGTAACAATGCTTCTTACAGTCATAACTTAGTTGGTAGATTTTAAGTGATACCTTAACTATGTATGGTCAAATATTCAACAAAAATTTGACAGTTCTAGGTAAAGCAAATATGATACCAGTTCATCAAGTTAACAATTTGGTGCAGTTGATGATTGTTTAGTGATAAAAAAGTTATTGCTTTTCTGTTAACTGTTTATACAATTTTATTTCTTATAAGTGATGGCAGCAAGTTAGCTAATGAGTTATAATAGAAAACAATAAAGTTTTTTAAAAAAAATAAGTTTTGAAAAGCAAGATAAAAAAAAATGATTAAAATATTTTCATTGTTGGTAACAATGTGGAATTTATTTTTTTTTATTTTTTTTAGTATTAGTTACATAGCAACTTAAATATGCTAAAAAATATACACTCATTGTACTAGTAATAAGTTAGTTAATTCTAAAGTTAGTAATGTCATTACTGTATAACAATAGTTTATACACAGAGCTTCATTCATTTATATCAGTATAAAAACATTGGCTTAAACATTTGCTTAACAGCTTTCATTAGATGAGTAAAAAGTTGCTTGGATTAATGTTTATTGATGAATGAACTACTTTTTTACAATCCTTATTTTTCTATAGGTTTATTTATGGGGAAAAGAAGGCAATGATTACTTACTTCTTTACTTTTTGATGACCATTTTATTGTATTACGTAGGATCACGCCTTTCTGTTACAATAATCATAGGCAAAGTTAAGCATTGTTCCATTAAAATTTTTTTTTAGGTAAAAATCTAACAGAATAAAGACTTTTCATACATCCAAATCTCTCACTCTACCCAAAACTTAGCCACTTCTGCCTGTCCATTGTCAGAAACTACTTTGTATAAGTACATTCCTTTGGGAAAATGTGTTTTTTCTAAGACAATAGAAGCAGAGTTGAACTGATGCTGCTCAAACATCAACTTACCATTTATATCATAAATACTAATGACTGGTTGATGAAAAACGCTAGGATCAAACGACAGTATAGCTGTCTCTTGCATTGGATTGGGGAAAAAACGAATCCCTACCTTTTCCATGGCCACCTCATCAGTAGATAGTATTTGGCATTGATTACAGAGTTCATCTATCGTTAATTCATTAGAATGAAAAGCTGCACTATATACACTACCTTCCCAGCTAAAACGCACTAAAGTCTCCTCACACCAACAAGCATCAGACTCTATACCAGAGGTATAAAAAGGATGTAAAGGCCCTCCTAAGCTTCCAACACCCGTTACCCACTTATCAAGATCAACCGAAACAGCATCACCATAAGATTGAGCAAAAGAATATTCCAGCCGTTGCCGACCACCATATTCTACAGGAGTAATAGCTTGCAAAATGTAAGTCTCCTCATTCCAGCCATTTATCCCTTTCCAATGAATCGTATCCCCCACAGATAAGGTAAAATCATACAAAACGATTTCTTCATCGCTATTTGCCCTTAAAAAATAAACCTTACCATCAGCTTCACGAAACCCTCCTTGATATTCTTTTTCCACATCTTTCTTAGAACAGGTGTAAAGTTGATGATAACTTAGGTTGTTTTGGCTCATTTCTCCCTCTACAGTATAGTAAGTATAAGTACGGGAGCCGTCAGGTCCGTAAGAAGCAAACTTACGTTCCCAACACATGGTAGGGTCTAGTAATTGGCTTTCCTCGTCTTGTGCATATAATGTTCCCATCCACCAGAGGAGCGCAAATAATACAAAAAAAAGTTTTCTCATTTTTTTTAAAATTTAAAAGATTAGTAAAATAAATAATATATATTTTCAAAAAAGCATCTTGACAATGGCATATTTAACCTAAAAGTGGAACTAAAAACTATTTTAAACAGTTAGCGTTATAAATATTGTCTGATACTTCCTTATCTTCGCCTCTTATTTACTTCCAATACAACGTCCATTCCTTCTACTCAGTAGCCAGATACTTAAAATGTTTTTTTTAATAAAAATTAAATTTATAAAAGATTGAAAAATAGAAATAATAAAAAGAAAAACCAGCCTACAAAAAGTTTAGAGAAAAAAATTATTAAAATATTTACGACTAAAACCAATGCTGCACATACCTATAAAAGCTTATGGCAAAAATTGGGGAAAGAAAAGTACCGTAGAGAAGATGTTTTTAGAGCTACCAATAAATTATGGAATCGAGGTATTGTGGACAAGGTAAAAGGTAGATTTGTATTGAATCAAAGTAAAGTGCAATCGGTTAATGCTTCCCAAAAACAGCGCAAAAGACGAATTATAGAAGGCATTGTAGATATGACCAATAGTGGTGCTGCCTTTGTCATTTCAGAAGAAACAGATAAAGATACTTTTATTCCTGCTAACCGCCTCAACCGAGCTATGGATGGCGACAGGGTAAAAATTAATGTATGGAAGGGAAAGCGTAGGGGCAAACGCCTAGAGGGTGAAGTTATTGAAATCGTAAAACGTAGTCAAGAACAGTTTGTTGGTATTTTGAAACGCTCTAGCAATTTTGCCTTCCTTATCGCTGACGACCCCAATATGAAGGTAGATTTGTTTATTCCAACAGATAAAACCCTTGATGCCAATGACGGCGATAAAGTAATGGTGAAAATTGTAGAGTGGCCTGCCGATAAAAAAAGCCCTGTTGCAGAAGTAGTACATATCTTGGGTAAACCGGGTACAAATGATGTGGAAATGCTCTCTATTTTGATAAATAGTGGTTTTAGAATTAAATTTCCGAAAAATGTATTGAATAGTAGCAAGCGCATTCCTTCTGAAATCAAAGAGAGTGAAATTTCCAAACGCCGAGACTTCCGCCCTATCCCAACTTTTACCATTGACCCTGCCGATGCCAAAGACTTTGACGATGCCCTATCCCTACAACGCCTTGATAACGGTCATTGGGAGGTGGGCATACACATTGCTGATGTCACCCACTATGTTCGCAAAAACACCCTCTTGGACAAAGAAGCTTATGAGCGTTCTACTTCTGTTTATTTGGTAGACCGAGTGCTGCCGATGTTCCCTGAGCGTTTGTCTAATGTGATTTGCTCCTTACGCCCTCATGAAGATAAGCTGTGCTTTTCCGCCGTTTTTGAGCTAGACGATGAAGCAAATATCCACAATCAATGGTTTGGGCGTACTGTTATTTATTCCGACAGGCGATTTAGTTATAGTGAGGCGCAAGCTGTTTTGGATACAGGCGAGGGTGATATGGTAGCCGAATTGTTGACATTGAATAAATTGGCGAAAAAACTAAGGGCGAGGCGCATGAAAGAAGGTTCCATCAATTTCAATAGTGTGGATGTACGTTTTAAGTTGGATGAAAATGGTAAACCTATTGGCGTTTACCTCAAAAAAATGCTGGATGCCAACTTATTGATTGAGGATTTTATGTTGCTGGCCAATCGAAAAGTAGCTGCTTTTCTTAATAAAAAAATGTACAAAGGGGAGCCTGTTCCAACTGTCAACCGTATTCACGATGCGCCTGACCTAGAAAAATTAACAGATTTTAGTCGTTTTGCTTCTAGTTTTGGCTATCGCTTAAATTTGAACTCGCCACAAGAAATCACAAAATCGTTAAATGAATTATTGCGAAAAGTAAAGGGCAAACCTGAGCAAACCCTACTAGAAACCCTCGCCATTCGCTCTATGGCAAAAGCTGCCTATTCTACTAAAAAAGAAGTCGGACATTATGGTTTAGCGTTTGCAGATTACACCCATTTCACCTCCCCTATTCGCCGTTATCCCGATGTGATGGTGCATCGTTTGTTGGCAAAAGCATTGGCAAAGCAACCGCGCTTTACAATGGAACAGGAGGAAATGGACGCAAAATGTGAGCATACCTCCGCTATGGAGCGCAAAGCAATGACCGCCGAGCGAGCTTCTATCAAATACAAACAGGTGGAGTATATGAGCGACAAAATAGGTGAAGAATTTGACGGCGTGATTTCTGGGGTCAAACACTTTGGTTTTTTTGTAGAACTAGAGGAAAATAAATGCGAGGGCTTGGTGCGTATTGAAAGTTTAAATGATGATTTCTATAATTTTTATGAGCAACAACACGCTATTCAAGGCTCTAATAAAGGTAAAAATTATCAGTTAGGCAGCAAAGTTCGTATTGTCGTTGTCCGCACCGATCTATCGGCTCGCACCATAGATTTTGAGGTTGCAGGGATGTAATAATTACGAATTACTCGTTCCGAATTACGAAATATATTATTATTTTTATCAATAAAAAAATCTGTTTCCTCATTTCCAAAATCTAATTTCTAACTTCCTAAAGCTAAAAAGCTAAAAGTCCAAATATCCAAAAAGCCAAAGCATGACTGTAGACATTTTTATCCCTTGTTTTATTGATCAACTCTATCCGCAAACAGCTTGGAATATGGTGAAAGTGTTGGAAAAAGTTGGTTGTAAAGTTAATTATAATCCAGAGCAAACCTGTTGTGGGCAGCCTGCCTTCAATGCTGGTTTTTGGGAAGAAGCAACCAATGTTTGTCAAAAGTTTATCGCCGATTTTGACTCAGATAGATATGTGGTTTGTCCTTCTGGCTCGTGCGTTGGTTATGTGCGAAATCATGCAGAAAAATTACTTAAAGAGCAGCTTAAAAATAAAAAGCAGCCTAAACAACCCAAAGCTGATCGTCACCTGCCCCTTAACAAACGCATCTACGAATTGTCGGAATTTTTGGTATATGTTTTATCTGTAGAAAATATAGGCGCGAAATTCAAAGGAGTTGCCGCTTATCATGATGCTTGTGGGGCTTTGCGTGAGTGTGGCATCAAAACGGCCCCTCGACAACTGCTAGAACAGGTTGAAGGTTTGGAATTGCAAGAAACGCCTGACTGTGAAGTTTGTTGTGGGTTTGGTGGTACTTTTGCCGTAAAATATGAACCAATTTCTATTGCGATGGCAGAACAAAAAGTCAACCATATTTTAAAACATACCGAAGCTAATTACCTCATTTCCACAGACTTATCCTGCCTAATGCATCTGGATACTTATATTCAAAAACAAGGCAAAAGTAAACAGTTAAAAGTAATGCATTTGGCAGATGTCTTGGCGAGTTTTTGAGAACATGGTCACCTAAAAGACTAAACAATCAAAGAGTAGGCTAACATAAGGCGCACAATTAAAATACACTTCATACAAAAAAACACAACCCATTATGATGATTTATATTTTTTGATATTGTCCTGTTCGAGAAAAAATTAATAAATATTCATGTACTTTATTTACAATAAATTTATAAGGGTAGCCCAAAGGACGCATATTATTGTACTCTGCTTGTCTATCCCAAATAATAATGTCCTCAAATTTAAAACCTACTTCTTCGGCTAGTTTAGTTGCATCCATATGCAAAGGATAAAAAGTACTTTTTTTACGAATATCCATCACGTTCACGATAAAATAATGTTTAACTTTCAACACTTTATACACCTCAAAAAACACACTTTTTAATGAATCTAAAAAATCTTGATAGTCTGCAAGATTCCCTAAATCTGTTTCTAAATCAGAATAATTAGTGTTATTTTTATAATCAGCAGTCCGTTTTCTATTTAAAATATCCCAATAAGGTGGTGAAGTAATACAGAAATCAACAGAATCATTGGTTAATTTTTCGCTTAATTTTGTAGCATCTTGTATGTGATACTCATACGCACCATTTTCAAAATTCATTTTATAATTATTCTCTAACCTATTCAAAAACAGTTGTCTAAAGTCTCCATTAATATCGCAACCAATCACATTCATACCTTTTAATAAGCCTGCAATAAGTGTTGTTCCCGAACCAGCAAAGGGGTCTAAAACAACTGATTTTTTATGTTTGGTAAAAATATCTATTAATTTAGAAACCAGTCTAATAGTAAAAATAGCAGGATGTTTAAGCTTTCTTTCTTCTTCTGTTTTACCCAAATCTCGCCAAATACTAAACGAATTTTGCAGCCACTCTTTACCTGTTAGTTGATTCGCTCTTTTTTTGGGTTTTTGAGCATCATTCACCATATAGATGCTTTCTGTTGTTTTTTTAGGGTCTTTAGCTGTTTGATTAATGCTTCTATAACGTTTATGTGTTTCATCAAATATTTCAACTTCCCCTAATTTACTCAAAGTAGTTATAATATCAGTTTGTGGAATAATGCCCTCATTGTTATAGCTTAATAGTAAACACTGTGTATTTGCTTCATTAATTAGGTCTTGAAAAGCAGAAAGAGCCGTCATTTTAGAACAATATTTAGATTTTTGATGATTATATTGCCTCATTCCTGTTATACCATAAATGATAGGTTCTTGCTCAAACCAACCTTCTGCAATTAATTCTAATAAAAAATAGTTAGATGCATATTGACGATTATTATAAGGTGGGTCTAAATATAAAATAGCACTCTTTAAACTTTTCACTAATTCATTTGCATCTTGTTTAAAAGCTTTATTTTTATTTTTACTTTCAATAATATCAACCGTTTTTAACTCTAAAGGTTTGAGTGCGCGTTTATCCCATGTTTTTAAATAGGCTGCATAGGTACCTGTTACATTACTCACTAAATTAACCGCCTGTAACAAAGAGGTGATCAAATAATAGTATTCTAATTCTGTTACTAAATCGGCTTCCTTCCAATCGTGAATTTGCGTTCTAATCACATCTATTTTTTGAGCATTTTCATTAGAAAAATACTGCCGTCCGTTGTCAGGTGCATAGTTTTTGTAAATAAATCCTTCTTCTGTTGGTGTAAGTTCATTAAGAAATGTAAAAATCGCTTGATTATCTTTAGCGTGAAGCTCCTTTTTCAACTTTTTAAATACAGGAACTTTATTTAATTCAATAAATGTTTTAGATAATGCGTAGGAAAACTCTAAAGTATCATTGGCATACACTGTATAACCTAACTTTTTAAAATGCTTTGCAACGGCACAAGTGCCTGCAAAAAGGTCAACAAAAGTAGAATTGCTGTTAATTCCTGTTTGTTGTACTACTTTTTCAATAAAAGGAAGTAATTTGGTTTTATTACCATAATATCTCATTGCTCAAATTTTCTACAAATATACTAAATTACTTCAATAAATTCCTTTTTTTTTAGCAAATCTTAAGTGTTTAAGCGTAAGAAATAAGACATAGTACTTGAGACAATATTTGAATAAAAAAAAGCCCTGAAATTTCTCTGAATAAAGAAATTTCAAGGTTTTCATTTTTAAAAAAAGATATAACTTAAAAATAAAAAATTTCAATTCGTAATTCGTAATTTCTAATTCGTAATTACTCAAGTCCCTGCCAATATAGGCTGTTCTGCCTCTGCTTTTTCTGTTCCCAATAGCCAAATACCGATGCCCATAACGGCTGTCGCTGCTAATACCCAAATCAATGGAACAGATTCAAAGTCTTGAATTTCAGTGCCTATCGCCCAATATTTCATTAAAATATAAGCCATTGCATTATAACAAAAATGAAATAGGGAGCTTAAATAAATGCTATTGCTTTGCCAAAGAATATAGCCTAAAATAATGCCTACAAAAGTAGTTGTTGCCAGACGATAAAAGTCAAAATGCATCAATCCAAACAAGACCGCCGATACTAAAATAACTGCCCATTTTCCCCACTCATTTTTTAAGCCTCTAAACAATACACCACGACAAACTAACTCCTCAAAAATGGCTGGACAAAGGGCGATAAAAATCACGCCTAAAAAGGTATTCATATCCATCAATGGCTGTATGGCATTCATAAATTCGCTAGAATGTTCTACTGTTCCAGTAAGCGAATATATAAATGAAGCAATGACAAAAGTACTTGGCACAAGCAGCAAAGTCGCCAAAGTAGCTCGCCATGTTGGACGTTTTAGGTGTAGATTTTCTGCTAAATTGTTGTGTAAACCATAGTAGTAAATGGCTGCAATGGAAAGACCACCCAAAACTAAAGTGAAACTGCTCAAAATACCTGCCCAAATGGGAAGTTTCATTTGTAAAGGCACACCCAACATCAAAAATGCCAACATCACCACAGCCATAAATAAAAGTGCTTCTTTTACACCAAAAATGCGTTTATTGCTCTTGCCTCCCCTCTGTAATAATTGACGATAATTAACACGCTGCCCTGTGATAACACTTTCATTTCCAAATATTAAGGAAGCAGAATAGAGTGCAAGCCCTGAATAAACCAAAGAGGTGACCACGACCATAAACAACATATTAGCATCTGCTGTGCCTTTTAAAATGGCGGTCATTGCCAACAAAATATTAATAAATGGCAAGCACATGGTGGACAAATCTAACTCCATAATTGCCGTCAAACCAATTGGCACAAATAACAACAACATCAAAGGAGTAATGTAGCCCTGCGCTTCTTTATAGGTATTGGCTTGCAGTAAAACCGTCAAACTCACGCTCGCAATAATCGCTGTTACCAGTAAAAGCAGGCATATCAACCATAGCCATCCCGAAAAAGTGACCGTTGTAGGAATAAAGCTACTCAAACTACTAGATTGTGCGCCTATCCAAATTAAAGACATCAACAAACTCCCCATATTTGCCAAACCTGACAGCAAACCAACACTAAAAACGGCTGCAAATTTTCCAGCAATAATTTCACTTGTTTTCAAAGGAGCAACATATATATTTTGCAGTGTTTTTCGCTCTTTCTCCCCTGCTGTTGTATCAATTGCCGTATAAATAATTCCTAAAAAAATCAAAAAAATCACATACCCCGGTATCATTTTCATCCAATAACTACCCATACTTCCAGTTGCTGCCACATCTATTTTTTCGACTGTCAAAGGGGTTACAAACTCCTCATTGAGCTGTGCCATTTCCAAGCGTTGAGCGACAACTTTCTCGTTTAAGGCTGCTATTTTTTCTTTAATATCATTCGCCGCAAGGCCTACAGCATCACTATTGCTATCGTAATACAATTGGAACTTAGCAGCAGCATTTTTATCCATTAATTGTTGATAATCAGAAGAAAGTGTAATTGCAATCGCCTCCTTTAGCGTATCTGTATAAACTGTTGCAGTTTCCAATTGATACTGTTCTTTCGACTCTAGCCATTCGTATAAAGGCGTTTCAACAACCGTTGACTCTACCCATATTTTTACCTCTTTTTGCTTCAATTTATTAGATTGAACACTGGAAATTTGGCTGATGCCCAAAAACAAAAATGGATACATAAAAAAGGGCATTAAAATCATCAAAAACAATTGATTTTTATCCCTTACAACTTCTTTTATTTCTTTTAAAAAAAGTGTTTTAATTATATGGAGTCTCATAGTTTAATGAATTTAAGTGCCAAGGTATGTTTCATTCTCTTCCCAACACTTTGGTTGTAAGATTGCCTTTTAGCTATTTAGATTTTTGGATATTTAGACTTTTGGATTTTTAGCTGTTAGAAATTAGCTATTGATAGCAGAACAAATCATTAATAATGAATTAGTTATCTCAAGTCTTATGTCTTATGTCTTATGTCTCATATCTCATATCTCATATCTTATGTCTAAGTACTTAATAGGGTGAAAAACGCGCTTGCTAGGTCTTGTTCTTGGGTATGATTTCGCAAATCGTCTAGTGTTCCTTCCAAAACGCTACAGCCTTGATGGATAATGCCAATGCGGTCGCAAAGGCGTTCTACTTCAGATAAATTATGGGTGGAAAAAATGATGGCTTTGCCCTCCTCTTTCGCCATTTTTCGGATAAATTGCAGCACAAATTCACTGGAAACAATGTCTAAACCTGTGGTTGGCTCATCCAAAATAATGACTTGTGGGTTGTGAATCAGGGTGCGCGCAATATTGACCCGCTGCTTTTGCCCTGTAGATAAGGTTTCACAATGACGGTCGGCATACTCGCTAATTTGGAAGGCTTCTATGAGTTGTTCTACCTGTTGTTTTAATTGAGTTTTAGGCACTTGGTATAAATCGCCGAAAAAATAGAGTATCTCCTTGGGAGTCAACTTTTTATATAAATCCATATCGCCCGTTAAAAAACCGAGTTGCTGTTGTGCTGCAATGGAGTTGTCCGTCATAGAGTGATTTGCAATGAATGCCTCGCCTTCTGTGGGTTGTAAAATGCCTGCGAGCATCCGTAATGTGGTTGTTTTGCCTGCGCCGTTTGCACCGAGCAATCCATAAATTTCTCCTGCTTGCACCTCAAAGGATAAATCGTGAACTGCTCTAAAATTTTCAAAGTATTTTTGTAATTGATAGGCTTTGATTAGATTTTCCATAGTTGGGTTGTTTTTATAGTTTTTGGAGTTTAGAAGGTTGAAAAGTTATGGTATGTTTCATTTTCTTCCTAACACTTTGGTTGTGAGATTGCCTTTTAGCTATTTAGACTTTTGGCTATTTAGCTTTTAGCAATTAGAGATCAGAAATTGGAAGTTAGTTTTTGAACTTTCTCGTAGCTAAGTGCCAAGCACTAATTAATTATGCACAATTTTGTTCTAAAGTATTGACTTTCATTGTTTTAATCAAACAACGAGTCCCGTTTAATTATTGTGTAGTACTTATAAGTTTTTGATTATTAATTATTTATAAGGACTTTAACAGCTAAAGCTGTCGTTACACAACTCACTTAAAAATAATTGCTATCAATTAATTTGCCCGAATCACTGATCTACTAATCACGAATCTACGAACTGTTAAAATAAGCACAAACTGTTAGGTGGATAAACTCGGTATTTGAAACATACCAAAGTTACAAGGCTTTAAGGTTTTTATTTTTTTTAATAAACTTAAAAACCAACATCTTTTAAATTATTAATCAAATCTATACAAAACAAAATAAGACTATTATTATTTTTACTAATAAAATAAAAAATGAAAAGCCAATTTAGTCCAAACCCTAAAATTAGTGAATCAACAAAGCTTTGAATCTCAAATAATTTCAAAAAACAGAGAATTAATGCAAATTTTTTTTTGCTAAAAAACTTTCCTTGTTTCTCAAAGGTAAGGAGCGAATAGTGTTGAAATAATTGGTAATTAGACAAGATAAACGACATTTGAACTTTACTATAAAGGATTAATAATAAATAAGTTATCTCAAGTCTTATGTCTCATATCTTATGTCTAAGTACTTAGTGTGTGGTTTTGGAGAACTCTTACATCCAAAAAGAAAGAGCAGCACCAACTAATAAGCCAATAACTAATGCGATGTATACGGTAAACATAGTGATTATTTTTTGAGTGATGAATAAATAAGTTTTTAATAAAAATTAAACAATACTTTGTTTAATTAAAATATTGAAAGTCAATACTTTAGAACAAAATTTTACACAATTAACATAGTGCATTGGCACTTATTTCTTATTTTTTCTTTATTTGTATCTAGTTAGTCGCAACTGCTTTCAAAAACTTACACTTTAATGAGCTTTTTTTTAAAAAATTTTAAAAACATTAGAGAAGCAGCAAAAACATCTGATAATAAAAACATTACACATAAAAAAACAAAAAAACTTTGCAACATTAAAACTTTCCAACCTTCTCAACTCCCCCCTCATTCTTCCAACTCTTTTAAACAGCTTTTTAGTTCCTCACACTGCGTTCCTGCCATCTTTTTTACATACCAATTTGCCAAAGGATAATACAATAGTCCAATAACTAAACCAATGCCTAGTATTTTCAACAAAGGCAAAAACTCAAACATAGCCGTTCCCTGTATCAAAAATCGCGCATACAACAGCCCAATGGTAGGTGCGAGTACCGAAGCAATACGCATTCCCAGCATCCCATTTTCGATGCGGCGCACTAGTTTTTCTAATGCACTTTTTAACGTGTCTTTCGGTTTGATTACTTGTCGTAAACGCATCCACGAATAAGCAGTAAATATACTGTATCCCAAGGCCAACACGCCAATAAGGACATATACGCCCCTTGCATATGCAGGATTTTTCTTAGAGATGTAAAAGGTACAAAACAATAATACAACAGAAAAAACAACCATGATTGCAAAATCTATCCACAAATTGCGTTTTAATTGCCCAATCGTTCCCTTTGTCCGACTTTGCAGTAAGGCTTCAATTTGTTGCTCGCTCAATACCGTTTCATCTTGATTTGTTTGTTGTTGCCACTCTGATTTGAAATCGTCTAAATCCATTCCTAATTTTATATCGTGTTCTTTTTTTAAAAATTAATATATTTTATAATAAAAAAAAGCTTTTCTTTCAATTTAAAACTTTGATTTTACGAAATGCTTGTTGTCAAAAACGTTGATCCGTAGATTAGTGATTCGTGATTAGGTGTTTTTTTGATGGGTTTTCCTTTTTTAATAATTTCTGTAACGAATGCTTTAGCAGTCATATTTTTTATAAAAATCTATTAATCAGCAAATTAAACAAAATTAAACATACAATTAATTATTGCCAGTTTCTGATTTCTAGCAGCTAAATATCTAAAAAGCCAAAAAGCTACCTCGCCCCCATCCACCTTCTCAATTTTGCCTTAATTCGATGCAATTTCACGCCTACATTGCTCTCTGAAATCCCAACTACCTCCGCAATTTCTTCATAACTGTAGTCATCCAAATACAGCATAACAATTGCTTTTTCGATCTTATTTAAGCGCGCAATCGCTCGATGTAACAACTGCAATTTCTCCGCTTTTTCGTCCTCTACAATCGCGCTTCCATCATCTGCCAACTGAAAACTAACTGCCGACAAACTCTGAGCAGGTAACCGCCGTTTTTCCTTGCGAACAGCCGAAATCGCCGTATTCAACGCCACTCGATATATCCATGTACTCAACTGACACTGCCCTTTAAAAGAAGGATAAGATCGCCACAGTTGCAATAAAATATCTTGAAATAAATCTTCTTTGCCTTGTTTATCTTGACAATAGATATTGCAAACTTTGTGAATCAATTTTTGATTCGCAGTCATCAATTTAATAAAAGCCTTATGTTGCGTGTTTTGCACAGCTAATTAATGGTTTATTGTTTTGGTAAAATATTAGTCGTTAATACAAAGATAAAATTACATTTTTACTAAAAAAGTTTGAAAAATCGTTTCCATAAGTCAAAATATTGTACCTTTAGTTTGCACATTTCCTATATTAAAAACAACACTTGACAACGGTATATTAAACTTTTCTTTCAATTTAAAAGCGTTGATTTGTCTAAATTAATATTATCCAGAACGTTGATCCGTAGATTAATGATTCGTGATTAGGTGTTTTTTTGATGCATGTTTTCTTTTTTTAATAATTTGTGTAACGAAGGCTTTAGTCGTCATGTTTCTTGCAAATATTTAATAATCAAAAATTTACACTTGAAATAAAATTTGGCAAATAATTTCCATTTTCTGATCTCTAATCGCTAATTTCTAAAAGCTAAATAGCCAAAAGTCTAAATAGCTAAAAGGCAATCTCACAACCAAAGAGTAACCTGATCCACATGTATGTGGTCAGGGGTTAGGAAGAAAATGAAACATACCTAAATAAATTAAAAATTCGGAACGAGTAATTTCTAATTCGTAATTAATTTCAACAAGCCCATGAAAAAATTATACTTGCTATCACTTTTATTAATTTTATCCAGTTTTCCACAATGCAATTTTCCCTTCCCCCCCACTGAGCAAACCACTGGAAATGCTCGTTTTACAGGCTCTATTGCACAAAAAGCGATGGTGGTTTCAGCGCATCCTATGGCAAGCAAAGTAGGGGTAGAAATTTTGCAAAAAGGGGGCAATGCCATTGATGCAGCCGTAGCCGTTCAACTTGCTTTGGCAGTCGTTTATCCAAGTGCAGGCAATCTAGGCGGCGGTGGTTTTATGGTTTATCGATCCCATTCGGGCGAAATAACTGCGCTTGATTTTCGGGAAAAAGCCCCTGCACAAGCGCATCGCAATATGTACCTCGACAGTCTTGGCAATGTGATTCCACGTTTAAGTTTGGATGGGCATTTGGCAGCAGGTGTACCCGGTACAGTTGATGGTTGTGTAAAAATGCATCAAAAATATGGGAAATTGCCTTTTGCCGATTTGGTAGCTCCAGCCATCAAATTAGCAGAGGAAGGAGTGCGTTTATTTTCGGAAGTTGAACCCAATCGCTACAATGAAAAACAGGAGGCTTTTCGCAAAATGAATACTTTTACTGAAGATAAATATTTGCTAAAAAAAGAGGCTTGGAAAGCTGGCGACACCTTGATACAGAAGGACTTAGCGGAAACCCTAAAGCGAGTTCAAACGCATGGAGAAGCAGGTTTTTATGAGGGTAAAACGGCAGATTTGATTGTTGCAGAAATGAAAAAAGGGAATGGTATTATAACGCATGAGGATTTGAAAAATTACGAAGCTGTATGGCGAAAACCGATTGTTGGAAACTATAAAAATCACCGAATTATTTCCATGCCTCCGCCTTCAAGTGGTGGCATTGCATTGGTGCAATTGTTAAAAATGGTAGCCCCTTTTCCGTTGGCAAAATGGGGATTTCACAGTCCAGAGGCGGTACATCATATCGTTGAAGCGGAACGTAGAGTATATGCCGATCGTGCCACCCATCTAGGCGATTCCGATTTTTATAAAGTGCCTATTGAGGGTTTATTGGAAGCCAATTATTTGAAAAAAAGAATGGCAGATTTTGATGTTAAACAAGCAGTTCGTAGTGACAAAATTCTTGCAGGCAAGCCCAAAGGTGTAGCAGAAAGTGAAGAAACAACACATTTATCTATTGTAGATGCAGAAGGCAATGCGGTTTCTGTAACAACAACTTTAAATGCTAGTTTTGGCTCTAAAACCTTTGTAGATGGGGCTGGTTTTTTGTTGAATAATGAAATGGATGATTTTAGTGCAAAGCCGGGCACGCCTAATTTATACGGTCTAGTAGGCGGGGAAGCCAATGCCATCGAACCCAACAAACGGATGCTTAGTTCCATGACTCCGACCATTGTAGAAAAAGACGGCAAATTGCTAATGGTGGTCGGTTCGCCCGGGGGAAGTACGATTATTACCTCTGTTTTTCAGACGATTTTAAATGTATTAGAATATAATATGGGAATGCAGGAAGCCGTCAATGCCGCGCGTTTTCACCATCAATGGCTGCCTGATAAGGTGTTTATCGAAAAAAATGCCTTTGAACAACAAGCAAATACCAAAGAGCAACTCCAAAAAATGGGGCATACCTTCAAAGAACGCTCGCCCATCGGCAGGGTAGATGCCATCCTCCTCCTCCCTGACGGCACCCTCGAAGGCGGTGCCGATATACGCGGCGAAGATGCAGCACTTGGATTTTAAAGTCAGATATAAGACGCAAGATTTAAGATATAAGACTGTCTTACATCCCAAATCTTATATACTAAAAACAGCTTAGAATCCTAATTTTTTATAGGCTTCTAAGCTGTTTTTGGTATATCTTTAATTACCTAGTTGCAAAAAACATCAAATTAAAATTCATAAAAAAACAAAAATTTTAAAACCTTATAACCTTCCAAACTCTAGAACAACCAACTCCTACAACTCCCCTCTCCTAACCTGCTCAATCATAGGTTCGTAGGCTGCTTTTAGGGTTTCATAAGAAGCAAAAGGGTGTGGGTATCGGCAGATGAGGTATTGGTAATAGTGCCGCACAATTTCGCCTTGTTGCTCTCGGTTGAAATCGGCAAAACATTTATTTGCTAAACCGCGCACACCACCATAGTCGTAGCCTGTCGTTACTTGTGCGTGTGCTGCTTCGCCAATGTACTGACTGCCAATGTGTTCCATTTGGGCAACATGTATGAGTTCGTGGATGAGCCATGCCATATCGTTGGAGCAGGCGAGGCCGTCAATTTTTCGAGTGAAATTAATGGTGTGGAAAAAAACAACGCCCATTTGGTGGGTGCCATTGATGCTTGCTCCGATTTTAGCCAATACAGAACCCTCATCAATGCGAATTTTATGGTAGGGAAGGCTGTCACCAAATACTTTTTTTGCCTCTGCAATTTCTACAGAAGTCATTTTTCGGGTGCGTCTTTTAACTAATTGCCATACAAAATCGGTCATTTCGGGGATTTGTAAGGCATCTAAAGTCTTGAAAACCAAGCGTCCAGTCCATGCTAAAACCATTCCTACAAAGGCAACAGATGTGCTACCAGTAGTTGACGTTTTGGGAACATTCAGGGTGCTTGTAGTTGCATTGCCTGAGCGAACAAAGGAGCTTAGTTTAGTTAGCAAACTTCCAAAGTGCTTTGCTAAACGTTTTAATCGAATGGGTACATTTTTCAAAACGCTTTTCCAGAGTATCAGACAATTTTCTGACAAATTAGTTTTATAAGCGGAGGATGTATACATATTTTTATCTGTCTTAATCAACAATTACTAGGTTTTATTAAGAGTAAATCAATACTTAAAGGTTTAACAATCTTTTAAGTGAGCCTAGTAATTTCTTTTGTAGCTAAATTCGTTCCTTTTTTCTGAAACAAGTGTCCCTGACATTATTATTACGAAAAAAGGAAGAGGTAGTTACAAAAATAACATTTTCTCTGTAATTTTCTGGCTATTTAACCTTTTTAGAAACGCGGAAATAATAAAAGGCTAATTTTTTTTTAATTTTCAAAATTCGTAATAGATCATTCGCAATTGTTTTTCGTTCAAATTGTCGTATCTTTGAATAAAACGAAAAAACCATGAATTTTCCTTCCAAATTAATAGAAGATGCGGTCTTGGAATTTGCAAAGTTACCGGGGATTGGCAAAAAAACCGCTTTGCGTTTGGTATTGCATTTGCTCAAACAAGAAACCAAAACGGTCGAACTGTTTGGCAAAACGGTCATCAAAATGCGTGAGGACATACAGTTTTGCGAATCCTGCCACAATATTTCTGACCATAAAATGTGCAGCATTTGTGTCAATACCGCTCGCGATAAGTCCACCGTTTGCGTAGTAGAAGGCATCCGCGATGTTATTGCTATTGAAAATACCAACCAATATTCGGGCATTTTCCATGTCTTAGGCGGTGTAATCTCCCCTCTTGATGGCATCGGCCCCGATAATTTGAACATTCATACCTTAGTGGAAAAAGTGAAAAAAGGCAATGTCAAGGAACTCATCATGGCACTCAACCCAACAATGGAAGGAGATACCACCATT
>JAHDHV010000525.1 GCA_020631155.1 Bacteroidota bacterium
TCATAGGAAAAACAAGCGAAAATTATTTAAAGGAAGGTATTCAAGTTTATAAAAAGCGGATTCAAAGATATTTGCCTTTTGACATTAAGGTTTTACCCAATATCAAAAATAGCAAAAAATTGTCTACGGCTCTTATTAAAGAAAAGGAAGGCGAAGTATTATTGAAGCAGTTTGCAGCGCAGGATTTTGTGATTTTATTGGATGAAAACGGACGGCAATACAGTTCCGTGCAGTTTGCCAAATACTGGCAATCTGTTCTTAATAAAAGTAGCGGGCAAATAAAATTTGTGTGCGGTGGTGCCTATGGTTTTAGCGATGCTGTTTATCGGCGAGCAAACGCACAGTTGTCCCTCTCCCCTATGACCTTTTCCCATCAGTTGGTACGCCTTGTTTTTGTGGAACAACTGTATCGCGCGTTCACCATTTTACATAATGAACCCTATCATCATGCGTAGAAATTAGATTTTTGGACTTTTAGTTGTTAGAAATCAGAAGTTAGAGATTAGAAGTTAGAGATTAGCTTTGGAACTGCTTAGAGGTTACAACTGTTTTTTAAAACTTGATCAACCTTAAAACCTTGCAACTTTACAACCTTCCAAACTCCAAACCCCTACCAATCATAACCTGTTACCATATTTGTATAGTAACTAGCTGCATTGTAAATATCAAGATAGTGGGAATTGTTCAAGTAATCTAAATCATCAGAATACATAAATAAGCAACTACCATTTTTAATTAGATTGATGATTTCTCGATGGTTTTCAACAGGAATGGCAGGACAGCCAAAACTACGTATTAACATACCAATTATTTTGGTATATGCAGGGGTGATGCTTTCTTCACTATGCATAACAATACTACGTTTACGAGCATTTCGATTAAAACCATATTCTAAACCGTCTAATTTCATAGAATAGCCGAAACGCCCTTTATAGGGTTCGGCGGTGCGATAAAAGCCTAAACTTGTTTGGTACGATTGTGGCGTATCAGAGAAATAGCGCGCAATAAGCCCTCCGCTATTTTTGCCATGTGATACCCAAGTTTTGTACAACAAACGTTTAGAAGCAATGTCTATCACATAAAATCGCTTTTGGTCTGAAGGTTTGCGATAATCAATAATGGTAATGACGTTTTTACCTTGTGAATATTTTCCCTCTTTCATCAAATTATAGTAGCCCGTCAACGCATGTTTAAATACCGTATATGCCAATCCATGATCGCCTAAATCAGCCGTATAATAAATGTCTTTAATATCGCCTTCAAATAAAGCTACCGCACTAGGCACAGCACTAGCACTTGGAGCAGGGCTTCCTACTAAAGCAGCATAACTATAAGCTCCAGCAGCTTTGTTATGAGCAGGTTTTTCAGGGGCAGACATTGGCAATGTTAGAGCCATTTGCATAGGTTCCACAGAGGTGTTCCCATAATGAGTTTGTACCATGCGGATAGGCTTGGAGTTAGTTATTTTCCGCCCGTTTTTGTAGCTAAAGGTTTCGCTAATACCGTAAGATTTATTAGTAGTTGTTGGCACTATTCGCCTAGCTGGAGCAACTTGCCTAACGGTATGGGATTTGAGTACTTTTAAGCGTGAACTTGTGGGTGAGTAGCTAAAAGTTTCACTAATACCGTAGGCTTTATTACTGGAAGAAACGGAAGTACTATGTATACGAACAGCTTGACCTGAGGAATAGCTAAAGGTTTGGCTAATACCATAAGGTTTATTAGCAGTAGATGAGGAAGCTGTGCTGTGTATACGAACAGGCTGACTGGCAGTGGAAGAATGGCTGTAGGTATCGCTAACACCATAATGTATACTTCCGCTACTAGAGGGTAAAATTCTGACCTGTCCTAAAGTGGGGTAATTGATCAATAGTAAACAAATGAATAAACATTGAGTAGCTAGTGTCAAAAATTGCATAGTATTTCTATTTATTTATTAATTAAGCAATACTACAATAATAAGTTGAAACAATCACCTTATTATCTACGCATTACTAATAACGATGAGTGTATGGTTTTTGCTATTTCATTGGAATAGGTCTAGCTAGATGCAGTAGATGACTATTTTTTCAAAGAAAAGCAATTTATTTTACTTTATAAAAAAATGATTGCCAATTGCTTGTGATAGTATGGGCGGGCGAAATAGGTATTTGGTGGTGCTATTTGTTTTAAATCGGCAACTAAAATAAAAAGAATTTGCCAATATTTATACATTTTATTATGAAAATCCCCCATAATTACCTGAACTTGAACAAAAAAAGCTATTTTTCGGCTTTTTTAGGAGTTTTAACTTACCAATCAGTAAGGATTCCACAAAAACAAAAGCGTTTATTTTTCTAAAACACTTACAAATACATAATTAATAAAAAAATAAATAATTAATATTTAAGCAAATCAGGAACTTATTTAAATAATTTTGGTGTTGATTGAATAGTTAGTCAACATTTTTTAATCTTAAATATCATATGTACAAAAATAGTTTCAAAAGCGGTATTGCCCTAACACTGCTCATTATACTTAGCTTTTTACCTGAATTATTATTGGCCAAGCAAGTGCCTCAGCTTCATGGACCAGTTAATGATTATGCCCATATATTACAACCTGCAACTGAACAAGCCTTAACCCAGAAAATATTAGCCCACCAAAGTGCAACTTCCAATCAGGTCGTTGTTTTAACAGTCAACTCCCTAGATGATGAATATTTAGAAGGCTTTGCCTTAAAAGTAGCTGAAACATGGAAAATTGGTCAACAAGGCAAAGATAATGGTGTTTTGTTATTAATTTCAGTAAGAGACCGAAAAATGCGAATTGAAACAGGCTATGGTTTAGAGGCCTACTTGACTGATGTGATTTGCAACCGCATTATTCGCAATGAAATAGCTCCACAATTTAAACGCGCTCAATACGATGCAGGCGTTTCCGCAGGTGTCAATGCCATACTCGGCGTAATTGAAGGCACCTACCAACCCTCCGAAAGCGACTTTGCCAATAACTTCAGTGATTCCGAATCCGATCCAATTGGCGCACTCTTTATCTTTATTGTATTATGTCCATTCTTATATACCTCCCTCTTTTCCAAAGGTACAGGTGGTTGGATTGTATTTGGCATGATTTCCCCTTTCTTAGTAGTTTTATTGACGATATTATTTGGTACTCCCATAGGATTTTATATATTTTTTGCCTTACTAGGATTATTTGCCTTTTTAAAATTGGTTTATTTTAAAACCGAGGCAGGCAAAAAGCTATTAAAACGCTTTGAAGTTAGAACAACAGGCAATAGTGGTAGACATCGTGGTGGTGGCGGTGGTTATTATGGCGGTGGTGGCTACTATGGCGGCGGCGGAAGTTGGTCTGGTGGTGGCAGTAGTGGCGGTTTTGGCGGTGGCGGCGGAAGCTTTGGCGGCGGCGGTAGTAGTGGCTCGTGGTAAGGTACACCTAAAGTTGTTGAATTGTTCATTACACTACTATAAGCGTAGATTCTGTGTTAATTTCATTTTTTTCACAAACTTTTCCACAAAATAACACAACATAAAACACTACTAATCAACAATTTACACAGTAAAAATAAATTATTTTTCAAAAAAAGAAAAAATCTACCAAAAATTTGTAACAATATGCAAATTGCCCCCGTATACAAGGGCGTAGTAAGTAGTAAAATTAATTTAGTAGTAGTTAGTAATGACTTTTTTGTAGCCTTCTTAATTCCTAAGAAGGTTTTTTTGTGCCCAAAATCAACTCTTTTATGGAGTTGTTGAGTTGTTCATTTCATCGTTATAAGCGTAGATTCTGTGTTGGCTCCAATTATTTTCGCAAACTTTTTCACAAAATAACACAATATAAAAATCTACTAATCAACAATTTACACAGTAAAAATAAATTATTTTTCAAAAAAAGAAAAAATCTACCAAAAATTTGTAACAATATGCAAATTGCCCCCGTATACAAGGGCGTAGTAAGTAGTAAGTAGTAAAATTAATTTAGTAGTAGTTAGTAATGACTTT
>JAHDHV010000043.1 GCA_020631155.1 Bacteroidota bacterium
GTATAGGAATCAGGTGTACTAGCAGATACATCAATCGCTCCAGTAGTGGGGTCAAAACTTAAACCTGCTGGTGTAGCAGAGAATGTACCACCTGTATCTCCTGTAATTGTTACTGTTGGGTCTGTGTCGGTGGTGCAGTAGTCGGTATTGTTGAAGGGAGCTAGGTCTAGGGAGGTGATTGCGTCTACGGTGAAGGAGGCGTTGCAAGAACAATCGCAAGTTATTTCTACAGGAGTACCAAAAAGACAATTAGAGTAGGTTACGGTTGGAAAAGGGATGGCAGTAAATGCTGCATAGGTTTGAATAATTTCTACTGTTGCATCTATAGTTGATGTACCACCTCCAAAATCTAAAATAACTATACATGGATCAGCAGTAGTAGGATCATAATTAGGTAAACTACTAGAAGGTATGGTAACTACCGTACCTGCTGTAATAGTATGATTATTATTATAAGGTTGTGTTGCCCCAGAACTACAACTTCCATCTCTTACTCTAATGACAACTGAGCCAGAGGATGCGCCACTTGAACTTGTATAAGCATTAATAGTAATTACAATATCCCAAGTTGGATCACTTGGATGATCTGTTGGACAAGCAGGCGTAGCATTAGTAGCAAAATCAATAATACCTGTACTATATCCAGTACCAGCACCACTATTGAAAGTATAATGATTGGCATCAGCGTCATTAATGGTAACAGTACAAGTTGTTTCGGGAGCTCCTGACTTAACAGTTGAAATAAAGGGCGTAGCATAATAAGTTTCGCCATCAGTTAACTGATTACAGTCAAAAGGAATGGTACCTTCTGTAATAGGTGTACCTGTAGTAGATTCAAAGATATTATTGGGGGGATTAGATAAAGGGGCACCATTAGTAGCAGCAGCTAAGGAAGCATCTAAGGAAGCTTGGTCAGCAAAATCACCTATGACTACACCAGCATTATCTGTAATCCACCAACCTATTACATTGCAATCACCTAAATCGGTAGCATCAGTTGTTAAGTCCACATTGCCAGTACAAACATCTGTCATGTTGGTACCACCTGTAATGTTTTCTATGCCACTTCCGGGGTTGGGAAATACCGTAATAGTAACAGCTGTTCTACAGTCAGTATTATATTCATTAGCATCTCCTAAATATAATGTATAGGTACCAGGGGTATTCACATCTACCTGAGCAGCTGTAGGAGTAAAAGTCATTCCTGTTCCTAGTTGTGTTGCTGCCTCTCCAAGATCATCGTACCAAGTATAACAAGCACTGGTAGCTGTAAAGGTAGGAATAGCATCACCTTCACATATATGCAAGTAAGGAGAGTTAGGCTCACCGGGTACTGTACTGGCAAATTCATCGGCAGGGTTTCTACAACAAAGATAGCTTCTACAACCCAACAAAACGTCGTGCAATTTTTGATATTGACAAGGGGAAAAGTCAGTTCTGCAACCACTATAAAAATTATAACTCATGATATTTTCTTGCAAAATAGTGGAGGCACCACCACCACAATTTTCCCCATCTTCTGGATCAATAGTTAGAGCAGTGATAGGTAAACCATTGGCAGTTGTATAAGTATTAAAACCAGCATCATCAAATGTACAATCAAAATTAATAAAACAGATATCTGTCGCATTTGGATCAGGGTCACAATCAAAGCTCATACGAGGAGTTGGCCAGGTATCACAAATGCCATCACCTGTTGTCAAACAATCACAGTTGTCTAAACTACCTGATGGTTGGTCTGTATTGTCTCCTCCTGAGGTGGGAGTATTTCTATGAGTATGGAACAGTCCTAGGTAGTGTCCTAGTTCATGTGAAAGTGTGGAACCGCCGACTGCTGCACCATAGCGCATAATGGAGAAGTCTCTACTACACGGGTAAGGAGCGAAGCCCATTGTTCCACAACAATCATGATCGCCATCTAAACCACCAACAAAGTATAGATTAATAACATTGTTTAAGTCATAAGCTTGTGTTTCTGTCAAATCATCTGTTCCATTATTGCCGCCAGTTATAGGATCAGGATCATCATCGTAAAAGTCGTACAAATCCGCATTTTCTATCCGTTCACGAGGCACACACTCATAAAATTCAATATTTGCATTGGCATATAAACCATTAATTTCTGCTAGTTTTGTATCTATATCTACATCAGGTAAAGCCGAGAAACCCGCTCCGTTGAGATAGTTATCGCCTGTCCATGCGGAATTTTCAAATATCACAATATGTAAAGGAATTTTGTATTTTCCATTATCACAAGCAGGATTAGGAGCCGCAGGGACACCACAAGCAGGGTCTTCATTCGCGCAAGCACCACCACCATTACTGGTTGGATTCCAACAATTAGTACCATAGCCTGCTGAGACTTCAGCACATGGAAAAACACAAGGGGCTCTAAAAGCATCCTCATTTGCTCTTGATTCTGTACTACAGCCAAAGCCATCAAATGAACCACTCATTTTTGCCTGTTCGACAGCTTCTATATAGGCTTGTTTTTTAGAATGTTCCAAAGCATTATTTTTAGTTTGCGCCCAAACTTCTACAGAACAACAAAACAATACTAAGAGAATGATCGAGTAAGTAGAACACCAAAAAGTGCTCAAAAAAGCAAATTTTCTTTTCATAATGTAAAGTGGGTTAATTTTGTTAATTACTAAATATTTAATAAAATTATAATTTTTTATTAAATTCAACCATTTATATATAGGACATGAGCAAAGATTTTGTCTTTACTTTAAGGCTTAAAGCTTAATTAACTACCTAAAACATTATTAAATGAATAATAATATCTTATCATGAATGACTTTAGGATAGAGAAATGTGAATATATAGATAGGACATACCTATACCAAGAGAAGGGAATTGCTCGCATAGCTTTTGGACTTTTGGGTTATATAAAACAATATGCTTTTGTATATTTTTCTTACAAAAGGTAATTTTTTTTTCTTTTTTAGTAAAAAAAGTATTTTAAGATTTGCTTTTTTTAGGCGAAAAGGAGCAGTTTTGTATATTTTAAAAACAAATGAATTTTAGGCTAAAAAAATTCAAATACATTTATTTTAATTCAAAGTGTTTGAATTTCAACTTAAGGCTTGGTACAAAACTAATATTATTTTTTTATAAAAAAAAGAAAAACTAGATTTTTGTATAAAAAAAAAGTTGTAAAAGTTTGAGCATAACAAACCTTTACAACCTTTTAATTATTTAAAAATAAAATTTCTAAATTATAGGGTTATTTAGTAACCACCAATTTTTTATGTTGTAGCTCACCAGAAGCGGTTTGTAGTGCTACAATATAAATACCACTTGGCAATTCATTCAAATTTAATGGTATTTGATAGAACTGTGTGTTATCTAACTGCTCATTTGCAATTTGCGTAATAAGTCTGCCGTCAACACTGTATAGGCTTAGTTCTGCTTTTTCGGATTGGGCAACGCTAAACTCTAAGGTTGCTTCATTGGTAGCAGGGTTTGGATAAATATTAATGCTAGTTGTATTTAAATCACTAGCCAATTTACCTCTACCCGGTCTAACACATTGTACCCAATACCAACCTTGTGTCATATCTCCTATAGCATCAATAATAGTAACAGTATACCAACCCAATACACAATTGCTAATGCTTGCAGTACCTTGTCCTGTTCCATCCCAACCACTAGGGCCAGACCAATTATAGGTATAAGGTGCTGTACCACCACTAGCATTAACGGTGATTTGTCCATCGCTACAAGTTGCAGATACAGTAGATGGGCTTATATTATAGGTGTTAATATCTAAAATAGTTGTTGTATTATTGGTAAATACCCAATTATTGTCGCTACATCCATTCGAATCTGTTACAGTAACAGACCAATAGGCATTATCGGCATAGATGATTCTAATAGAACCAACTCCTACAATTGCATGACGCACATATCCTATTGTTTCCCAATTATAACTAAATGGTGGCGTGCCTCCTTCAATACAAATTTCATGAATATTGTAATAGAATGGTCCAATACCACCAGTAGTACCTTGAGTGGTTGCTGCATTACAAGAGGTTGATATTTCATCAGCTATATATATACAGTCTGCATTAGATAGATCGAAGCAACCTACGCCTATACTACCAATATCATTGACATTTGTAGCTAGACTAATAATACCAAATGGATCAGGATTTGGTACATTATCAGGGAAATTATCTGTTAGGAAATTATAACTATATAAACAATAATTTTGCCCTAAACCACCATAAACATTTTCAAAATCATCGTATGGAATGGCTGCATTATCCCCTACACCATAAGCATCTAAAATATTACCATTCGCATCTGTTAGAAGAATCCAGTTGTCATAACCTACAGCAGTTGTTGGATCAAATACTGCACCTGTGGCTTGTACCACAATATCGTCTCCTGGGCATTGGAAGAAGGCAGCTACACCACCTGCTTGTGCATCACAACAGTACTCAATGATGCCACAGGCTTCCTCGCTTAAATCATAACAGAAGCTAGGTACTGTCAATACAATAGGAACGCCAATTGGATTTAGATCACCAGAAATCAATATTTCAACAGTGGCAACATCTATGCCTGCGCCAAGTGCGGCAAGGGCATCGTATAAGTTGGCTAATGTACCATAGTTGGGGCAAGGTGGTCCTAAATTAACACATAATCCGACACCTGCTTGAATCTGTAATTCACTATCTAAGGCTGCTACTAATGCGTCTAATTCTGCGGGGCGATGGGTAATTGCTTGTATACAAAATTCTGTTCCTTGTGCAAAAGTATTGATGAAGGCTTCGGCATCTGCAAGGGTCGAGAATACATCTATAATCTCGCCGCCAGGGCCGGTCAAAACAATGTATTCGGTGATTTCATCAGGATTGCTAGTGCCCGGAATTTCGCTTAAACTGTATGGGAAACCTGTTCCTATACCATTAGAACAAGCTGTTCCACTAATAACTGGTTCAGGAGCTACAGCAGTACAAGGAATGATACAGGTACAGCTTAATGTGCCTGATAATGCTGTTGGCGAGCAAGCCGCAGGTTCATTGCCTAACCATGCGATAGAAGGCGCAAAATCATAAGCAAATACATCGCCATCATTAACACAAGTACCTGATTGACTGTCACAAACATTGCCATCTGCATCTAATAAATTAACCGTAGGAGAGCCACAAGTGCTTCCATCGTCTACAACTGCTGTTGTTAATGGTTCTGGGTAAACTGTTACAGTAATAGGAGCAGGATCGCCTGTAATATCGCTATTATCGCTACATACCGCATCAACACTAATCACATAATCAATAGGATCACAACTAGTATTTACTGGGAAAGTGACTGTTACGCTGCCTTCAGGGGCAGGACTAGCAGGGCTAAAGGTGGCACCAGCAGGGGCAGAACTTAAATTAAATGAACCTGTTGTACCAACACCAGCCGTTCCAAAGCCTAGAATCAAGGTAACATCTGAACCGCTACATATGCTTGTTGTACTGGCATTAGCCGTTGGACCACTAGGACAAGATGAGCAACCAGAACAAGTTAAACTACCTGATAAACCAGTTGGTGAGCAAGCCGCAGGCTCGTTGCCTAACCATGTAATAGCAGGGGTAAAATCATAATTAAATACATCGCCATTACTGGCACAAGTACCTGATTGGCTGTCACAGATATTGCCATCTGCATCTAATAAATTAACAGTAGGTGAACCACAGGTACTACCATCATCTATAACTGTTACTGTTAAAGGTTCTGGATAAATATCAATAGTAATAGGGCCCTCAATAGCACAAGAAGGATCAATTGTTCCATTTGTAATATCAGCAGGTACAAGGTACAAATCAACAGAAGCAGGGCCGCAACTAGGGTTGGTGAAGCCTATTAAATTGGTGAAGCCTGCACCTGTATCATCAGATTGTTCTCCAAAAAATTCAATATCAGGATCATCGGTACCAGTTATATCATCATAAATTTCTTGTGCTGTTTCAGGAGTAGTAGGATCAAAATCATAAACCAATAAAAAGCCATCTTGATCGGCGGTTGTTGTGGGGCTACCTAGCGTAACCGTAAATACATCATTACTACAAAGTGGTGTCGTAACACTAGAACCTGTAGAACTTGCACAGGTAGGCCCACAAACACAAGAAAGCGTACCTGTTAGGTTGGTCGAACATCCCGGGTCATTAGCATCAACCAGAGGTGTAAAATCATAAGGAATGTCTGCCGTACAATTTTGAGCAGGATCAGCAGGTGCAGAACCACAAGCATCGGCAATGGTAATAGCCGCATCATTATCTAAATCATAGTATGCACCATTACCATCAGAAACCAATGCCCAAGCTTCGGGATTGCAATTTCCTTCAGTCACTACTACAGCCTCTATAATCGGATAAATGGTCATAGTAACAGGCCCCTCAATAGGACAAGTAGGATCAATTGTTCCATTTGTAATATCTGCAGGCACAATATATACATCAACAGTGATTGGTGCACAGCTTGGATTATTGAAACCTGCTAAATTAGCAAAGCCCGTACCTGTATCATCAGATTGTTCACCATAAAATTCAATATCTGGGTCATCCGTACCTGTTATATCATCATAAATTTCTTGTGTTGTTTCAGGAGTGCTAGGATCAAGGTCATAAACCAATAAAAAGCCATCTTGGTTGGCGACTGTTGTAGGGCTACCTAAAGTAACCGTAAAAGTACCAGCCGTACAGCTTGGTGTTACAGTAGAACCTGTAGAACTTGCACAAGTAGGACCACAAATACAAGAAAGGGTGCCTGTTAAACCAACATGAGCGCAACCTGGGTCATTAGCATCTATTAAAGATGTGAAATCATAAGGGATGTCTGCCGTACAATTTTGAGTAGGATTTGCAGGCTCGGAACCACAAGCATCGGTAATGGTAATAGCCGCATCATTATCTAAATCAAAGAAACCACCAGCACCATCGGAAGCTAATGCCCAAACTTCAGGATTGCAATTGCCATCGCTTACAACTGCCGCTTCAAAAATAGGATAAACTTTAAAGGTGTATTCTATAATTGGGCAATCACCAAAAGAAGAATTGGCAGCTACATCAATAGGAAAAACACCCACAGATACATCTATAGGAGCACAAGTAGCATTAACCAAACCAAGAGGAAAAGCTAAATCTGTACAGCCTCCAGCATTTACCGCATAAAAACCCAAATTAGGGTCTGTATTATTAATAAGATCATCAAAAGTGAAGCTTGAACCTGTAGGAAAAGTAGTTGGTATGTTGTTCGCATCTACATAAAGTGCAATCCCAAAACCACTATCAGCACCTAAATCTGGATTAGCTGTACAATTTGTGCCAAAATCAATAAAAATATCATCTCCATTACAAATATCTGCTACAGTTGCATCAGGAATAGCCAAACAGGTAGGTGTGCCTGTTTCTACAATATCAGGGCAAATTTCAAAAATACTAGCTAAGAAGTCATCGCCACAGCCGTTTTCGGTATAAGTAAAACAAATGACGTAATCTGTATTTGGGGTCAAGCCAGAAGCATCACCTGCAAAGCCGCCGCCCGGTTGATTCACCGTTACGCCCAAAGTAGACGCATCTGTACAAGAAGCCGCTTCATATAAAGTAATGCTTTGGTCAATACAAGCAGGGTCTCCTGCTACTAGAAAGTCAACAAAAGCAGCTGCATCAGTTGCTGCGGTATATTGGGTGCAAATGGTATGAGAGCCTCCACTACCTGCCACTAATTCTACAGGAACAGCCGAGTAATCTTGACAGCCACTACCGTCTCCACCATTATTAGTAGAGGTAGAACCAGAACCGGGATAAGTACCAGAATCAGGGTAATAGCTATTTCCACAATCGGGGGCAGTTGCATTTAAAATATCGGCACAACTACTCGCGCAAGGAGGTGGGCATTGTGGTAAAGTAACTTGCAAGTTGGTATTATCCAAACAAGAAAATTCTGCATCGTCTCGCACATTCACGGTTACTGCTCCAGCAGCTGTTGGCCCAGGAACAGATACAGCTACGCAAATATTTGTGCCTGTTGTAGCTCCTGCCGCAGCATCTACAACTACTTGACCGCCCACTTCAATATCATAAGCACCAGAACCATCTGTTACATCAAAACAGATTTCAAATTCGGCATTATCACCATTACAAACAGGAGCAGTACTTTCTGTAACATTTGTGATGGCACAAGTCGTTGCAGAAGTAATATTGTACATCCAATCTGTACAAGCATTGTCTAGTGAAGAAATAGAATAATTATTGCCCGAAGAAGGAGCAGGGCTATTACATAAAACAGGGTTCATAACACCTGTACACTCACTACCATCATGTGTAATGGCTCCTGTACCACATGGATTATCGCCAGCAGCAGTAGTCGTAAAAGCTGTAGCATCATAATGATGCCCAACGCCCATAGAGTGCAACATCTCATGTACTAAAACGGCTATATAATCATCTTGTGAAACGGTACTAGGTAAACAGGGTCCGAAATTATTCATCACAAAGAAAGGATTACAAGCAGTTTGCCAAGTATCGCCACATAAATCGGTATGTGAGCCACCTGCAAAGTGTCCACCTATCCCTAAAGTACCATTACAATTAGCGTCTAAGTTATCAGGAACTTGGTTACAAGGGTCATCAAAAAAGACAAATATTTTGTTACAATTGTTACCAAAACCACCCGCACAAGTTAAGACATCATCGCCAATTGCTCCACCATTACAAGCAAAAGGCCCAGCACAAGCTGCATCTATACCAGTATAGGAAACATTGATGCCTTGCATGCCATTCATGGTTGTAATAGCGGTTTGCAAATCTGTAATTTCAGTGGTAGTCGTAGGATCATCTTGCGCCCCACCTGCCACACACACAGTAAAGGTATTATCTACAAATTTTGTTTGATTAGCACCTGGGGGGCCGAACAAAGTAGCGCAATGACAAGGTGCAGTATTGGGACAAGGACCTGCCGATTTAGCATTAGGCTCAAAATCAGTAGCGTGATGTTTTTCTTCTAGCAAATCTGATTTGTAATACAATCCTGCTTTATCAGCATTCCAGTCTACTTGTTTGCTTACTATTTCTGTTAAATGGCTAATTAAAGCTTCTCGCTCAAAACTTCCATTCATATCAGAAGCAGCAGCATAATTAGTGCCTACTAAATTAATATCTACTACATCGCCGGGGTGTGCTAAAATGGCTTTATCATTAATGAGCAACTCCACATAAACACCCACAGAAAGCATATTAGCCTTATAGTTTCCATTTCCTGTTTGCCCTAAAAAAAGAAGGTAACGCTGCCCTAATTCAAAGTCAACATCTCCTGAGACGCGATAATGCCGCCCTTGGTACATCCCACTATATTCTTGAACAATGATTCGATCACCAATTTGTTTATTACCGCTCACAACATCTGTGATCAAAAATTCATTGTGATACTGATCTATGGTATGTTTGGTAATCTCACCATATACAACCAAGTCACTATTAGCCGCCATCTCCCCTATATTTTCAGGTGGAATGATGAGTGTTGCTTGGGCAAGTACTGGCATTAACAAGAGCAGCAAATGTAATATATGTTTTTTCATTTTTGTTTCTTGAATAATATTTTAAAAAATTAGTATAAAGTAAGTTGTTTTTATTACAAAAAACAACTTTAATCCACTGATAATCAAGTGGTTAATTTGTATTTCGTGAAATTATATTTGAGTGTTTTCCTGTTGAATAGTGTTTTAAGTTGTATTTTTCCAGTAAAATTTTCAATAGCTCAAAGACAAAATTAAATAATTACTAAAATTATCTATAACAATTTAATAGTAAACAAATTACATTAAACACTATAGCGATTTATGACGACTATTTCCTTGGCAATATTGTTGGTTTAGAGATAACTGCTTTCTGAAAGTTTTTCTTGGAATTAGTTGTTTTTGAGGAATGTTGTAGCGTTGCTTCAGAAATACGGAGCGTCTTAGTTGCTTTGAGTGTTTTAGGCATCTGCTTTACTGGAGCAATTTTAACCGATTGATTCGTGCTTGCTTGCGAATTTTTGGCAATTCTCAACTGGTTAATTTGAAAAGTGCTTTCTGCCTTTGATAAAGCCTGTATATTTGCAGTGGCTTTGTCAGAGGTAGCAACAGACAAGGGCTTCAAAGCCTGTTTAGACACTTTTTGAGGCAATTTCATTTTAACAAGCTGCTTCTGTGTACATTGTGCTACTACACTTGTGTTGTAGGTTAGCAGCAATATACCTAACATGCTTGCAAGGGTAAATAATTTTTTGTTTAGAATCATTATTTTATTTTTTTATGAAAAAAAGTCTTTTATAGAAATTTATTTTTTAAACATACTTCTTCAAGTATTAGTGTATTTATTGTTTCTGATGGTATGACTAGAACATATCCATTCACTAATATTAATCATTAGGTAATTCTGTAATAATTAAGTAGCAGGAGTGTGTCAGAAAAAGAGGGATTTCGTATAACAATTATTGCCCTTAATCTTAAAAGGTGTCGCTTTACCTACGTTTTTTTCTTTTTTACTTGACACACTCGTAGTAGACTTAAAATTGTAGAGTTATTTTTTATACAAATAAAGCGTAAAAAGAAAGGACTATAAAGTAATTTTCAACTGCTAAGTATTGATTACTTCATATTTTTGCACATTTAATAAGTGCCTAAGCAAAATGAAACGACAGTCTTTAAAAAAAAAATTAAAGCACTGAATAACAACACTTTAAAACGAAACTGTGTACAATTAAATAGTACTTGACACTTAATTTGTATAACCCACTGCATTTATTTGGTAAGAAAGAACTAAATTGATGATGTAGAAATTATGGAGCGTTTAACTAAAAAAGGCAGTTTTATGGAGCAAACAAATGGTTTTTAAGTTAAGTATGATTGAGTAATATACAGTAAATATGAGGGCTTACTGTATATATAAGGACGATAGTACATGAATATCCTATTTATGGGTTATGAAAATAGTGTTTTTTTATTTAAAATGTATTTGTAGTAGGTTGTAAGCACAAACTTCAGAATAAGTCAGGAGTTAATAAGAGAATTGATTCAACTTATTACTTCCACATTACTAGCTATTTTGTTACTATTCATATGACCAATATCTTTCTGTTTCTGAAAATACTGTGACAATAGAAGCTATTGTAGCAAGTATCTAGCAAATATTGGTGATTAAATAGGTAGTAAAAAAATGTTTATATTGGTGTAAGTGAATTTTTTACTATTATAAATAGTTAACAACTCATGTACAAAAGTAGTATTATATTTTTAAAAAAAAAAGAATTTTGTAAAAAGAGTTACATAATTTTATTTCAAAAATACAACTACTCAAACATAAAACATTTCAAATAGTTTGCTTATTTTATGATGTATTATAATTGGGCATGTTTCAAATAAGGTATTTTTTTATTAAAATGGATTCATACCTGAGGTCGTTATCTTTTACATCAAAATACCATCCATATCTTTAGTTTTTGGCGGTAAATCAGTTTCACCGAGCATATCGCGGAGGTCAATTTCAATGGTTCGGCAGAGGGCAGTCATCGGCACATCATTGATAAAATTCTCGAAGGGGTCTTCGCTATTGTCACCCACCATTTCCATAGTGAGGAAAATCCATGAAATTAGGACGCTAAAAGGAATGGTCAGCCATACAAAATTGTGTCCTAATTGAGCAAATTCTCCAACCATACCAAAGGGCAGCAAAAAAATGAAAATCCAAGTAAATATACGGCTAAAAAAAGCATATTGACGCGGAAAAGGGGTATTTTTAATGCGCTCACATTTGCCTTGTAAATTGTAAAACTCTTCCAATACACGCATCATTTCCATATGTCGGAAGCTTTCTATCAAGCCTTTTTCATTCATTAAAATTCTTAATGTATCTCCTTGTTGTCGAATGATTTGTGTGGGTACATTTTTGCGTTTCATTAAATAATCAAATTCTTTTTCATCCACAAAGGCTCCTACTTCCTTCTTCCAATCCTCAGGAGAAGGCGGCGGAATAACCATTGTTGCCGCTACGGTTTTTATCAATTTTAAACTATGCGGATTTGGCTTTCGCAAATGAAAACGTAGCGCATTAAGCCAAGCAATATGCCTGTAAATAAGCGTTTTTTGGACTTCTTTTAATTCTTCATCACTAATATCACCCATAGCATCCTTTTTAGTCACAAAACTAAGCACCTGATTACCCCAGGTTCGGCTGTAATTCACAATACCACCCCATATTTTACGGGCTTCCCAAAAACGATCGTAAGAGGCATTATTTTTAAAGCCAATGTAAAAGGCCACAGCAATGCCTATGGTGCTCAAAGGCAAAAAGGGAATGTGTAAATTAATGCCACGATGTTCAAAAAAATGCACCAAAAAAACAGCTAAAAATCCCCAAGCAAAAAAAATCAACAGATTTAACCAAGCAAAACGCAGGACAATAGACCACTTGATATTCCGAAATATATACATAAATGTTATTTTTTACATTCTAAAACGCCAAATATAAGAAATTTATTAGGTAGTGCCAATAATAATTGAAAATGGAGAAATGAGTATGGAAAATGGTGAGTTGGTGTTTTTTTCTAAAAAAGAAATCTTCACTTTTAAAAACAAAGTGAATAAATAAAAAAATAGCACTTATACTTAGAATTGTTGAATGATGGAGTAATCCTAAGTATAAATGCTAAACTATTGGGTATGTTTCAAATACCGAGTTTATCCACCTAACAGTTTGTGCTTATTTTAACAGTTCGTAGATTCGTGATTAGTAGATCAGTGATTCGAGCAAATTGATTGATAGCAATTATTTTTAAGTGATTTACGTAACGACAGCTTTAGCTGTTAAAGTCTTTATAAATAATTAATAATCAAAAATTGATAACTACGAGAAAGTTCAAAAAATAACTTCCAATTTCTGCTATCTAATTGCTAAAAGCTAAATAGCCAAAAGGCAATCTCACAACCAAAGGGTAACCTGAGCCACATGTATGTGGTCAGGGGTTAGGAAGAAAATGAAACATACCAGCTATTGAATATTTTTTAAATTTTCTTTATGGAAGTAAATAAAAAAACTTTTCAACCTTCCAAACTCCAAAACCTTCCAACCACAGTTCGTCTACCTAAAGCTAAAATCATAGCTTGGCAATTCATCCACACAAACTTTTAGCAAGTCAATCGTTGCTCGAATATCGCGTTTATGCGCCATTTCGATTACTTGATGGATGTGCCGAGTTGGGATAGATACCGCCCCTGTGATGCTTCCGCCCGGATTCATGCGTTGCATACTTGCGGTATCGGTGCCGCCGCGAGTGAGGACTTCGGCTTGCCAAGGAATTTGGTGGTCAACTGCCATTTTTTTCATATAGCGCACCATTCGATAGTCGCAAATCGCTGATTTATCCATTATTTTGATGGCCACACCTTTGCCTAGTCTCGTTACTTTTTCTTCTTCCGCAGCAGGCGGCACGTCAAAAGCGATGGTAGTATCAATGCAAAAACCGAAATCGGGGTTGATGCCCATACCCGCAGCTACCGCACCACGCAAACCGACTTCTTCTTGTACCGTAAATACGCCATAAGTATCGAAAGGCAGGCTGCTTACTTCACGCAATAATTCAATTAAAATAAAGACGGATACGCGATTGTCAATAGATTTTCCATTCACACATTCGCCCATTTCAATCAAATCGCGCTGCCGAGTGATGGGCGTACCGATTTCTACGATTTTTTCTACTTCCGCTTTTGGCAAACCCGTATCAATGAAGAAGTCGCTGATTTTCACAGGTTTAACTTTTTCTTCGGGAGTCATTAAGTGGATGGGTTTAGCACCCATAACGCCGATGATGTCGCGCTTGCCGTGAATGATAACGCGCTGGGAAGTCAAGGTTTTGGGGTCAAAGCCGCCCACAGGATGGAAGCGCAAAAAGCCTTCGGAATCAATATGGGTCACCACAAAACCGATTTCGTCCATATGCGCTGCCAACATCACTTTTTTGCTGGAATCTCTGCCTTTTTTGAGTGCCCAAACATTGCCCATATTATCGATTTTCACTTCGTCTACTAAGGGGGTGACTTCTCGCAAAATCACCTCTCGAATGGGTTGTTCAAAGCCTGATATACCAGCCGTTTCACAAATTTCCTTTAACAATTTAACGTTTATTGACATAGCTACTGATTACTGTTTGTAAAAAAAACCAAATGTAGGATTAATTTCTTATATAGATTGACAGTGTGGTGACTTATCTTGAATACATTGACAATTCAATGACTTCTTTTTTGCTATGCAATTAAAATGCCAATTAACTTGACAATAGTACATTGGATTTTTCTTTCAATTCAAAAGCGTTGATTTGACTAAATGCTCACCATCAAAAACGTTGATCCGTAGATTAGTGATTCGTGATTAGGTGTTTCTTTTTTAATAATTTATGTAGCGAAGGCTTTAGCCGTCACTTTTCTTTGCAAATTATTAATAATCAATTAATTAAATAAAGTTTAAAGCTCAATAAATTATTGTCAGTTTCTGATTTCTAACAGCTAAATATCTAAAAGTCTAAATATCCAAAAATCAATTTTACAATTAAAGTATTAGGCGTAATATCAAACATATTTCTAATTTACCATTGTCAAGTTAGGTAAAAAAATCATTTAATTGTATAATGGCATCTATATTTTCTGAACTATACTGATTTTCCTTTACACCATAGGTTGTTATTAAGGTAATAAATACTTGTTTTTGAGTTTCGGAAAGTTGTTGAAAAAGTCGCTTTTTTTCATTTAACCTATCTATAGTTGCTTTTTTAAGCGTCCATTCATGATTGTAAAATTTAATTTCACAAAAATTAATGGCATTATCAGAACGGTCAATCAGTAAATCAATTTGAAGCCCTTTATGATATTCGGTAGCTTTTGCCAAAAAACTAAACTGATTGGTATGAATTCCAGCTATGCCTAAAGCTTCTTTAATTTTGTGAATATGTTGTAGGCAAATATTTTCAAAAGCATATCCACTCCACGATTTCCAAGCCTGCGTTTGACTGAGTGTTTGCCAACTACTAGATTGATTATTGGCTAATGGCTGAATAAATTTTAAATAAAATAAAGAGTAGTTATCAGTGAGGCGATACAATGTATCTTTTTTCTTTTTGTGAAAAGGTGTGTAAGAAGTGATAAATCCTGATTGTTCTAGTTCTTTGAGAAGGCTTGTTAAACCGCCTCCATCTTTTAACTTAGTTTTTTTAACAATTTCTAAGCGACTGATTCCTTTCCATGTAGCAGCTAAAATACGTACAACTGCTTCATATCTTTCAGGATGCAAAAATAGCGAGCTGTACAAATTATCAAACTCAGTGCGTAACAGCCCATGATGATGGAAGCAGATTTGCTCTATATTTTGAATGGCACTTTTTCCTTTTTCTACCTGATCTAAATAATGTGGAATTCCCCCCATTGTCATATATAGTTGCAATAGTTGATAGTGGCTAAAATGTATATGTCTCGCCTGAAAATAAGCTTTTGTTTCGCTTAAAGTAAAGGGTTTTAATAAAATTTTGCGTGTTACTCGGTTGTGTAAACCGCCTTTATTGTGAATAATTTTTTTTATCATCCAAGCAGTAGCAGAGCCACAAATAACAACTAATACATTTGCTTTTGAGGCATAACTATTCCAGAAATAACTAAAACCTGTTAAAAAATCTGATTTTGCTGTTGCGATCCAGGGCAATTCATCTATAAAAATCACCTTTTTTCGGCTATCATCCCCCAATACTTGCACATATTCTTTCAAAAAATAAAAAGCCTCCAGCCAATCTTTAGGAATATTTAATTGGGCATTACCCTGACTATCCTTGAGGCTATAGGCAAAATTCCGAAGCTGCTGCTCCTTCGTTCCATCCTTTAGACCAATCATTTCAAAATCCAGTTTGTCTTTGAAAAATTGCCGAATCAAATAGGTTTTGCCAACACGCCTACGCCCTATGACAGCAATTAATTCAGGCTGTTTGGATTGATAAGCTTGTTGTAAAATGTGTTGCTCTTGTTGCCGCCCAATCATATACCGTAAATTGTTCAGGTGTTATTTTTTGAATTATAAACTGCGGAATATCAGTAAATATAAGTAGATTCCGCAACTTTTACAAGTGATAATCTGCGGAATGTGGGTAAAAAAACATAGATTCCGCAACTTTTAGGGGCGATAATCTGCGGAATGTGGGTAAGTCAACACCCTAATATTTGTAAAGAAAATTCATGATATTAGGTAAAGAAAATTCATGAATTTTCTCTACGAGTCCCCACACCACCACAACCATTACCCTCCACCGGCCTGCTTAATGCTTAAACTAACGCGATTGCGTTTTGCGTCAATGTCCAATACTTTTACTTTGACGCGCTGATTGACCTTCACGACTTTTTTAGGATCACGTATAAATTGATTGGTTAATTCGCTGACATGTACCAAACCTGCTTGCTTGATGCCAATGTCTACAAAGGCTCCAAAATTGGTGACATTGGTAATGATGCCGGGTAAAATCATACCTAGCTCTAGGTCGTCAATTTCGTTGATGTGGTCGGCAAATTGTACATTTTCAAACTGTTCACGAGGATCGCGCCCGGGCTTGCTTAACTCTTTCATGATGTCTTGCAAAGTCGGAATACCTACGGTGTCTGTTACATAATTTTCGATTTTAATTTGCTTTCGTAAATCCTCTTGGCCTATCAAATCCTGTATGGAACAATTTAAATCTTTGGCCATTTTCTCTACAATAGCATAACTTTCAGGGTGTACCGCACTCGCATCTAAAGGATTTTTTGCACCACTAATTCTAATAAAACCTGCTGCCTGTTCAAAGGCTTTAGGGCCAATGCCTGATACTTTTTTTAGCTCTTTTTTAGAAGTAAATACGCCTTTTTGATTGCGGTAGTTCACCACATTTTGCGCTGTTTTTTTGCCCAAACCCGAAACATAAGTCAATAATTCCTTGCTCGCTGTATTGATTTCTACACCAACGGCATTTACACAACTTTCTACCACATCGTCCAAACTTTTCTTCAAAGCAGTCTGTCCTACATCGTGCTGATACTGCCCTACGCCTATTGATTTTGGGTCAATTTTTACCAATTCCGCCAAAGGATCCATCAAACGGCGACCAATCGAAACCGTTCCTCTAACTGTTACATCGTGATGCGGAAATTCGGCGCGCGCCACTTCGGAAGCCGAATAAATGGAGGCACCACTTTCATTCACCATCACAAGGGTAATGCCCTTTGGCAAATTCATTTTTTTGATAAATTGCTGGGTTTCGCGCCCTGCTGTGCCATTGCCAATAGCAATCGCTTCCACTTTATATTGCTTGCAAAGTTCCTCTACAGCCCCCGCCGCCTCGTATCGCTTAATTGGGCTTCTATCGAATGGGTAAATGGTAGTATAATGGACTAATTCACCTTGCGGATTCAGGCACACAATTTTACAGCCTGTGCGGTAC
The DNA here is from genome assembly GCA_020631155.1 of Bacteroidota bacterium. Classification (GTDB taxonomy): domain Bacteria; phylum Bacteroidota; class Bacteroidia; order Chitinophagales; family UBA2359; genus JAHDHV01. The sequence continues at coordinate 17,482 of JAHDHV010000043.1, forward strand.
CCAGGGTCAATGGCCATCACATTTTTTTGACCTAATGGCGGTGCCAACAACAGTTCTCTCAAGTTTGTAACAAATACACGAATAGCCTCCGCATCAGAGCGTTCTTTAAGTTGCTGACGAATTTCTGTTTCTAAAGAAGGTTGCAATAAACGTTTATAGGCATCGTCAACTGCTAGTTTTACCTGATCGGCACATTCGTTTCTGGCTCTTAAAAAAATGCGGTACAATTGTTCGAGTGCTCGCTCTTTATCTGGCTCAATGCTCATTCGCAAAATGCCTTCTTTTACGCCTCTTTGTATAGCCAAAAAACGGTGTGATGGAATATTTTTCACCGATTCATTCCAATCAAAATAATCCTTAAATTTCGCCCCTTCCTCCTCTTTATTTTTCACCAATTTAGAGGTAATTGTTCCCCAACGCTCAAATAAATAACGCAGTCGAGACCGTGCATTGGCATTTTCATTCACCCATTCTGCAATAATATCACGCGCACCAGCCAGGGCATCCTCTACTGTTTCCACACCTTTTTCCGTATCAATGTATTGGCTTGCTATTTTCTCTACATGGGCAGAACGCTGTACCATTAAGCCTTTTGCCAAAGGTTCTAAGCCTTTTTCGCGTGCCATTGTTGCGCGAGTTCGCCGCTTTGGTTTATAGGGCAAATAGATGTCTTCCAGAATGGTCATGGTTTCAGCGCGCTGAATTTTCATTTCCAATTGTGGTGTTAATTTACCCTGCTCTTCAATAGATTTTAGAATTGCCTCTTTGCGTTTTTCTAATTCTTGTAAACGTTGTAAGGCATCTCGTATTTGTGTAATTTGTACCTCATTGAGTGTACCTGTCATTTCCTTTCGGTAACGGGCAATAAAAGGCACAGTTGCACCACCTTCTAGTAAAGTAATTGTGGCTTGCACCTGTCGGTTACGTAATTGTAACTCAGTAGCTATTTGTTGGATAATTTGTTCTGTCAAAATGGATGGGTTTTTCTTTGGTTCTACTTATTGCTTTTTGGATGTTTAGACTTTTGGCTTTTTGGCTTTTTGGATGTTTAGATTTTTGGCTTTTAGAAATCAGATTTTAGAAGTTAGTTTTTCGACTATTTCTGCAACAAAGGCTTTGATATTATATGTGTATAATATTTTTTTATACTATTAGTCAATGCACAACAAAGTCTGACATCTCAAGTCTCCTATCTCATGTCTAAAAAAAATCAAATCTGCCTAAATCGTTTTCTTCTTCTGTAGGGAAAAACGTCTAATACTTCTCCATTTTTTAGCCTTTGTTGCATTTCTCGCCAAAATTTAGCATCAAAAATATCACCATGTAAACGGTAAAACATCTGTCGAATGTGGTTATGTCCAATAAGGAACTTCTTAAATTCTTCTGGAAAAATATCATTTTCCCCCACCGAATACCATGCTTCTGACGAATATTCTTCATACTCATCGCGTGGCTCTGGAATACGTCTAAAGTTGCAATCTGTTAGAAAACAAATTTCATCGTAATCATAAAAAATAACTCTGCGGTGTCGGGTAACCCCAAAGTTTTTCAACAACATATCCCCAGGGAAAATATTAGCGGCTGCTAGTTGTTTAATGGCATTGCCGTATTCTCCTACCGCTTCCTCGGCTTCCTGTTCGTTGGCTGTATCTAAGTACATATTCAAAGGTACCATTTTTCGCTCTGTATACAAATGTTTAATCAATACCTTATCCTCTGTTATTTCCAATAAAGAAGGCACAACCTCTTGTAAATGAGTGAGTAATTCGGGAGAAATACGTTTTTTATCAAATTCAAAAAACTCAAACTCATGTGTATCTGCCATTCGCCCTACTCTATCATGGATAGACACCAATTTATATTTTTCTTTAACTTGTGGGCGAGTCATTTTTTTAGGCGGATCAAATTTATCTTTAATCAATTTAAAAACGACATCGTAAGAAGGCAAAGTAAAAACACACATCACCATGCCGCGAATACCGGGTGCAATGATGAACTGATCCTCAGAGTTTTCCAGATGATGGAGAAATTCTCGGTACATCTCCGTTTTACCATGTTTGTTAAAGCCAATGGAATTGTATAAGTCAGAAATGGGCTTATTAGGAATGAGGGTTCGCAAAAAACGCACTAATTCTGATGGAATGTCTACTTCTACAAAAAAATAAGAGCGTGTAAAACTAAAAATAATACTGACCTCATTAGATTCAAACAAGACTGTATCAACAAAAATACCTTTGTCGCCATGCAGTAGCGGCAGAATGAATGGAATGTATTGCCCTTCCATGAAAGCACGCCCGATGATATATGCACCTTTGCCTCGGTAAAACACCGATTTGAGCACCTCAACACGCGTCTGTCGGTCGGGTTTGTATTTAGTCAGTAATTCTTGCTCTACCCGTTCCGTAATCCATGTGGCATCTCGCTCCATATCTTCATAAGGCACATCAAATTGATGATCGCGCAGTACCTGACGAACGATTTCGCCTGCGGTATATTTCCCGGGGTAGGTGCGATAAATAGGGATTTCGGACGTAATTTCATAGTCTTGACGTTCTGAAAAGCCGTACATGATGTCGAAATCCATACCGATGGATCCAAATACTTTGCGACAAACAGAATTGTAAAATGTTTCTGCAATTTCATAGTCTTTACGCTCATCTAGTAGGTTGCTATACATTTGTTTGGTTGCAAACCATGTGTTTGAGCTTTCTACTTCTGCTCCCATTAGTTCACGTACTTGCAGCATCAACTCTTTGACTTTGCTTTTGTAAAGAGCTAAACGAGCTTGTGAATCGCTTTGTATACTGTGCCAATCTTTATTTTCAAAGTGCTTTTTGGCGTTTTTTGTAATGCTTTCAAAAGATTGTAAATAAGCATCAAAGCCTTCCATTATCAAATTTGCTGCGCCTCGGGCTAAGTGTGTTTGCATCTATAATTGTTTTAAAATTTTGCTAGTGATTCTTTTTTTACCTAGAAAAGTAAGCGTATTTATCAACTAATTTTGCAGTCTTTCGTCTAAAGTAATAGATTAAACGAGTAAAGTAGTTGTTTTTTTTGGATAATGACGAAACTTTTGCATTTTTTTATCACTTTTTAATTAAGTGAGTTGTTGGATTTTGGACAGGGGACAATTTTTGGATTGTCTTTACAACTTCCTGTTCACTAACTTCTAATTTCTAATAGCTAAACAGCTAAAAAAATACTTTTCTATGAAAAAAATCATTCTATGTGTATGTTGCTTCCTGTTTGCTTTACAGGTACAGGCATCCTACGTATTGATCAATATGGATGAAAAGCAAAGAGACCATTTAAAAGCCTATGGCATAGCTTATTGGGTATTGGCAAAAGGGCAAACTGTAGATTGGTTACTCAACTACAGAGGTGGTAGCTTTGCCTTTAAATACCATAAATTATTTGAAGCGGAATGTAAATTGCGTGGTGTGAGCTACGAAGTACTACCCGATGGCCGCTACAACAGCATTATACAAAAAATAGCACGACCTTCTGAAAATATGGATGTGATTAAATTGGAAAAAGCTCCAAAAGTAGCGGTTTATGCACCACCAGAAGAAAAATCGCATCACCCTGAACTGCCTTGGGACGATGCGGTGACGCTAGTTCTCAACTATGCAGAAATTCCTTTTGATAAGGTGTATGATGATGAGGTGCTAGAACTGAAATTGCCCGAATACGACTGGTTGCACTTGCATCACGAAGATTTTACGGGGCAATACGGTAAATTCTACGCTGCTTATCGCACACAGCCTTGGTATATTCGTCAGGTAAAGTATGAGGAAGCAAAAGCCAAACAGCATGGCTTCTCAAAAGTATCTCAGATGAAACTAGCAGTAGCCAAACGCATTAAGGAGTATGTAGCTGGTGGCGGTTTTATGTTTGCAATGTGTTCTGCTACAGATACTTATGATATTGCCTTAGCTGCCGAAGGAGCAGATATTTGTGAGCGTATGTTTGATGGTGATGGCATGGATTCTAATGCAGAAAGCAAATTGGACTTTAGCAAATCTTTTGCTTTTAAAGATTTTCAACTGGTAAAACAGCCGTTAAAGTATGAGTTTTCTAGTATTGATGCGACCAAAACGCGTAAAGTTCCTAAAAAGCAGGACTATTTTACTTTGTTTGAATTTTCAGCAAAATGGGACCCGATTCCTTCTATGTTAACCCAAAATCATACACAAATTGTAAAGGGTTTTATGGGACAGACAACTTCATTCAATAACCAATTTTTGAAACCCAACGTTTTGGTGATGGGTGAAAATAAGCCTGCCGAAGAAGCGCGCTACATTCACAACGAATTTGGCAAAGGCTTCTGGACGTTCTACGGTGGCCACGATCCCGAAGATTATCAACACTTTGTTGGTGAACCGCCAACAGAATTGCATATGCACCCTAATTCACCGGGATACCGCCTTATTTTGAACAATGTATTGTTCCCTGCTGCGAAGAAAAAGAAGCAAAAGACGTAGGAGATTGTCGTAGAGACAATTCATGAATTGTCTTTACTGAATTGCCTTTATAGAATTAATTATCTACACAAAAAAAGGAAGATGGTACCTAAATACCATCTTCCTTTTTTTGTGCTTCAATTGGATTAGTAACGGTTAAAATTGGCTATTTGAAGTAGGAAAAACCCAAAATAAGCATTGAGAAAATCAAACTCATTCCGAAAATAAGCTTTGACTTTAGTTGTCGAGCGCAGTTTTTTTTGATAAACAACCTATAAAAAGCGATTAGGTAACATACGATACTCAATAGGAGAAAAACAAACCAATAATCCCCTACCCACTTGGTTAAAGCAAAGCTTGATACGCCAAATATAGAAAATCCTAATGAACCACAGGAAGGAGCACAAGTAGCGGAACAAGCGATGATTCCCGGACCTGAACAGCATAAGGCTGCCGCAGAGCCTACTCCAGAAAATAGATTAGAGGCTACTAATACGCTTCGGTTTTTATTTTCTTTATGCATAGTTTTAGACACAATTTGTTATATAATTAGGACAACAGCTATTTATTTTCTGTTTCAATAATTTACGTGTTCTTTGTACTCTGGATTTTAGCGTAGAAAGAGGAATATTTAATTCTTTAGCTACTTTTACTTGTGGAATTTGTTGTAGATCAACTTTTTCAAAAGCTTCGCGATTTTCTTTGGAAGTTTCATTTAGAAATTTTGTGATGCACGCCATTAAATCACAAGTCTGTTTGCCCACTTCAAGCGTTTTGTCGCTTTCCTTTATATTTGATTCATATAATTTTAAGTTGGGTCTAATTTTCTTTTTTCGCTTAAAATAATCAAAAACGGTATTCAATACCAATCGGAATAAATACGATTTTGGTCTTTCACATTCACATTCCCTATCACAACAAACCTGTAGTTTAATAAAGGAGTCATGTAAAAGGTCTTCAGCTTTTTGAGCATCTTCTACTTTTGAATGAATCAAACTGAGTAGTCTTTGTCTATGTAATAAATACAGTTCTTCTGTGTTACACTTTTCCATTTTATCAGATTGTTTTTTTATAGCCAACTACGATAAATTCAACGATTTCCAAAGCCGTTGTCAATGTTGATACATCCTTATAAATCGTTCCATTTTGAGCCGAATGATGTCCTCTGCCCTCTAAATTCATGAGCTGATAGTTACTGTCCTTTTCTGGAGCAATTGTTCCTTTAAATACCAAGGATGGCTGCCCTAATTGACCAGTACCGTTATGAAATATTTCATCATCTGGAAAATCAAACTCAGAATAATACTCATTATCATCAAAGGCAACATTGATCTCCAACTTAACAACAAATTTATCTGAATAGTCAACCGAAGTATTCAAAATAAAGTTATCTAATGGGGTAGCACCCGTAATTCCGTCTGGTAGGGGCTTATCATTTGTGGGTACATACATACCATCAGCATATATCATACCTCTTTTATGTGACCAAATGGGCAAAGCATCAACTCTTCTATATTTAGTCCTAATTTCGGTGTTTTCTGTATCTAGCGATTTGAAATTGTCCTTAGTCCTTCCTCCTGCAAAGAGACCTTTTGCAGTAGCCTTAGTAACATATAGCGTTTCTATATAATTGCCAAGTGTATCTTCTGTCCAAACAGCAACTTGAGGATGCCAAAAGTGTGCTCCTTTTTTAAGTTCAAGGCTAAGGTGTCCAGCTTCTTCCAAATTCATTACAATTTCAGCGTAGGTATTAGATTTGGATTCAACGCCTATTTTTGCTTTACTTCTAGCACCGTAATCCATTATATTTTTTATAAGAAAATTTTCAGAAGTAGACGCATATGTTAAAAGTCCTACAAATACAGTTATGGGAATTGCTAACCAGCTTTTTAGGTATAGTTTGACAGGCTTTGTGTTATTAAAAATATGGGCTACAGCTACTAACACAAATAAAAATCCAAATATTGTATGTACTGTGGCAATTAGTCTTGTATATTCCGAAAGGTAAGATAACAAGCCTGTAATACACAATACAAGGAATGAGGACAACATTAATAAACTTGCTATCTTCCTTTTCATGTCAATTTGATTTAATAAATATTTTTCTTATTTTACAATAGATTTGAAAGCATTGAAATCTTTTCGCGCAATTGTTTTACTTGC
>JAHDHV010000044.1:0-11905 GCA_020631155.1 Bacteroidota bacterium
AGTGCTTGTAAAAAGGTAGATTTCCTTAAAAAGAGCAGACTGTGATTGTGCGGCAACGTCTTGTGCCATGAAACATAAACAAATGCTAAGAACGAATAAATTAATTAGATTTCTCATTGTGTTTGTTTTTTGAGTTTAAGTTTAAAATGATTTGAAATAAAATAGTATTAGAAAAAATAATTTAAAAGCAGTAGTGACTAACTATACTTGACAATGGTATATTAAAGAGATACTTGATATTACTCCTAATACTTTAATTTTAACATTGCTTTTTGGCTATTTAGCCTTTTAGATATTTAGCTGTTAAAAATCAGAGACTAAAGAGCGTAAACTGGCAATAATCAATTGTTTTTAAGTTTTCTAATGGGCTTAATTTATTGATTATTAGCTATTTATAAAGGATATGACGGCTAAAGCCTTCGTTACACAAATGATTAAAAAAAGAAAACCGCCATCAAAAAAACGCCTAATCACGAATCACTAATCTACAGATCAACGTTTTCGACAATACTCCTTTAGTTAAATCAATGCTTTTAAATTGAAAGAAAAGTCTAATGTACCATTGTCAAGCTATATATTTTGTATCAAATGAAAAAAACAGCGTCTTTCAAACAAAGTTATAGGATATGTACAAAGGTAGAGTAGTTGTTAGGAACTTAGTATAAAATCTTGTAGTAGCTGGTTGTTAGATGCATTTTCTAATGTTTTCTTATGTTAATTGAGTTCTATTTTTTGGGCAAAAAAAGTGGTTGAATAATTGAAAAGAACCAAACACATTTTAAAACAATTAGAAAAAAAGGTATTAATTAATAATTTTAGAGTTTGTGTGATTACAGAATATAAGTGCTTAAACATAAGATTTAAGAACTGAGATGATTCATTTACTATCAATAATTTATAACAAATCTAATAGTCGTTTATTTTTGTCCACCTAATTACTAGGCATTAATTTAAAATTTTATTTAAATAAAAACTTTAAAACCTTGTAACTTTCTTAGAGTTTGGAGCTAAATTGACTTTTCGCCTTTTATTTTATTGACAAAAAAAATAATAACATCTTTGATTTTTGTATATTTTTTGATTAACAAGGCAAAAAAGCATTAGCTTTAAAATTCATTAAAAAAAATAAAAACTTTAAAACCTTGTAACTTTGTAACCTTCCAAACTCCAAAACTTTCCAAACTCCAAATAATTACTTTTGCTTTCTATTACAAATATACAGTAAGTATGATATAGCTAAAAGCCAAGTTTTTCAGAAATATAGCAGTCTAAAAAGAACAGTTCTTGGTTTTTTGCTGTTAAATATCAATGAAAGGTAAGCTTTTTCAACGGTTTTGAGCAAAATAACATAGTAGTCTAAAGGCTTTTTTGTTTAAAAAATATTGAGTTTTTTAGAAAATCAATAGCGCAACTAGGCTAAAGAATGCGCTATTGAATTTAATGTTTTCCCATTCTATTGGGCTAAAAAACCGTCCTAAAAGCTCAAACTTTTTATTTTACTCTAGTAAATAGAATACCAAACTTTTGCCCATTCCAGATAGTGTTGCCAGAAATATAGTTGGTATTCCAAGTGTGCAGGTACAAACGACCTATTTTTTTGCTATCTTTATTGGAACCAATCAAATCAAGGCTTTCTAAAATATGTGGTGAGCCTACTTTAATTGGCATTGATTGTGTGGTCGTTCCAAAGGTAACATTGCGGCTTAGATCTATCAATTTAATGCTTGTAGCATAGCCTACTTTGCTAATGATTAAACGAGCTTTCCGACCGTCTGTATAGCCTTCGTAAGTTCCATAAAAATCAGCACTGTTGCTAAAGCGTTTTCCTTGTAAGCTGGTACTAGGCATTTTTTGTCGAGCAAAAGAACAGCCATAATATTTGCCATTCCAAGTAGAGTAGCCCGAAATATAGTCTGTATTCCAAGTGTGTAGGTATAATTTTTTGATGTATTTGCTTTTGCCGTTAGTCGTTTTTAAAATAATATCTCGCAATACATGATCGCCATCTTTATGTTCTTTAGTGGCATAGTAGGTAGTGTTACGCTCCTTATCTGCCATTCTTATTCTGAACATAGGCGCAGGATTGGAGCTTCTAACGCGAGAGATGAGTAAGGTTGCTTTGCGTCCGTCCATGCTGCCTACATAAGAGCCTGTAAACTGTTCTGCTGAGGTGAATTTGCCGCCTGCAAATACTTCAGAGCTAGAAATGCTTAATAAACTAACAACAACTAGAGTTAAAATCGTGGTTAAATTTAATTTTAAATTTTTCATTTTCTTTGAGTTTTTAGGGATTTGTTAAATAGAATAATTCGAGTTTTAAAAAAAATAAAAAATAAGTGCTAAGATAAAATTAAAGGATACTTATGAAATAATATTTTAGTAATTAATTATTTCTTAAATATTATATCTCTTTAACCAGTTGTAGTTAGTAATGAAAGTTGAGTTGTAGTTAAAAGTGTAGTTAGTAAATTAGTATAGGTAAGTAGTGTTGTAATGCCTTCCGTTCATTTACAAATTTACAGCAGAACAGTAAAAGGTCAAAGCCAAGTTTTTTTAAAACATAGCAGTCTAAAAAGTAGCTTATTCTTTTATAATAATTGATTATCAGTGATTTATTTATCAAAATCTGTTCTTTTATTGTTAATAAAATAGTAGTCAAAGGTTGATTTTATTGCCCTTTTTTTCAGAAAACTATAGATGAAAGAGGCGGATAATTAATAATAGGTTCCAATCTAAGCTTGCATCTCAAATCTCCGATTTAATAAAAAACAATAGCGCAAAGTTGCTAAAACAATACGCTATTGTTGAGAATAGCTTTATGGGGAGAAAACAGTTGAGTGAGTGATGAATAACTATTTCAATTTTTAAAAGGGTACACAAATTAAGCAAGTAGTTTTTTTGGGTGTTAACTTGCTTTGTTTAGGGGTAAATAGGTTTAAATATTACTGAATCTCTCGCCGAAAATATCGTGTGTAATCCCATGATTGCCTTCGGCGACTTACTTTTTGCAATCGCGAAAAAAGTAAGCAAAAACGCTTGTCAAAAATATCGTTCCCACGCTTCAGACCTGCGCTTTGCTACCGATTTTTGACCTGCCTGCGCTTCTTTTTCATAAAGCAGATTCATGAATCTGCTTTACGAAAAAATGATGACTTTTGTGTACCCTTTTGAATTTCAATTTGAAAGAACAACTTTTTTTATAATGGCTAAGGTCAAAAAACTTTTTAACCTTAGCACTTTACAACCTTTTAAATTTCCCCTATTTTCTTAAATATTCCATGGAAGGATTTGGGCGACCAACAAAACAGGATTTGGTAAAACCGTATTTTTTGATAATGGCAACAGATTGATTGGCTTCTTTTTTACTATCAAAAGCGAACATCGCATGATTGCCGTCAACGATAATATATTTGCCGCGCTTATAGACAACCTTTATATTATTAGGGTTGAAGCTCACGCAATCTTCCCCTTTCATACTTCCGCGAGGGCTTTTGCCATTTACAAGGCTATAGGTGAATGATGGATTCGGGCGACCAACAAAACAGGTTGAGGTGATGCCGTAGTACTTGATGATGTGCAGGGTTTTATAGGCTTCTGAACGATTGCTATTGAAGTCATATATCCAATGGCTACCATCTACAACCTTCCAACGTCCATTAATTTTTTTAACGCTTACTTTCTTGGGATTCAAGGAAATACAGTCCTCTTTGATGTAGCTACCGCCTGTATTGCTAGGAGGTTTTGCCGAGCTATTTTTTTTCACTTTTACAAATAAAACACCATACTTTTTGCCTTTCCAAATGCTTGTAGCAGATAAATAATTGGTGTTCCAAGTGTGCAAGAGTAAGCTGCCGATGGTTTTGGCAGGGTTGCCGCCTAAGGATTTGAAAAGTTTGATGTTCTGTAATATATGTGGCATGCCCGACTTTGTTGGAATAGAATGTGTCGTTGCTGCCAAAGTTACATTTCGGTCTAAGTCTCTCAATTTGATGTGTATACCTGAACGTGAACTGGATTGTTTGATGCTTAGTTTTGCTTTTCGACCGTCCCAGAAACCAACATATTCGCCATAAAAGTCGCTTACATTTTTAAAGGTTTTTTTGGGCAAATAAGTGTTTGTTAAGCCATTTCTAGCAAAAGCGTAGCCGTAATATTTATTGTTCCAAACATCATAACCGGAGAGGTAATCGGTATTCCAAGTATGTAAATACCATTTTTTGATGTATTTGCTATGTCGGCCGTCATTACTTCTCAATTTGATGTTTCTTAGTACATGGTCATTTTCTTTATGTTCGTGTTTGCCATAAAAAACGACATTACGATCAATATCTATTAATTTTATTTTAAAAACAGGATAGCTACAGCTTTGATTTTGCAATCGAATAATTTTCAAAGAGGCTTTTCTGCCATCTAAACGCCCTTTGTAAGAGCCTGCAAATTGTTCAGCAGAGCGAAAAGTACCGCCTGCAAATGTGTTTGTTGTGCTAATGCTTAATAAGCAGATAATAATAAGGGTTAAAATTGTGGTGAAACTAATTTTAAGAGATTTCATTGTTTAGTGTCTTTTAGGATTAATGGTTTTAAAAAAAGGAAAATGTTGTTGTTGACTGCAATCAAATTATCATCTTCTGTTCGCTTACAAATTTAGGCGAGAAAACAAGTTTTTGAAAGCCAACTTTTTTAAAAATATAGCTATCCAAAACCGATTAAACCTTTTTTAAATGTCTGATAATCAGATATTTTGAAATAGTTAAGTGTTTATTTTTTTTAGTCAAACATAGGAGTTATGAGACCTTCTGATGATCTTTTTTTATTAATAAAATCCCTTTCTCCTGCCGAAAAACGATATTTTAAGCTGTTTACCGAGCAGCATGTCATTGGTAAGCAAAATAACTATATGTTGTTGTTTGAAGCCATTAGTAAGCAAAAGGAATACAATGAGGAAGCCATTAAAAAGCGGTTTCGGAAGGAGAAGTTTGTTAAGCAACTTACCTTTACTAAAAATACACTGACCAATAAAATTTTAAAAAGCCTACGCGCTTACTATGCAGGCAGCAAGCGGCGTTCCATTGAATTTGACTTATATGAGTCGCTAGATACCTTGGAAATCTTATACCAAAAAAAATTACTGAATGCTTTTCGTAAAGAATTAAAAAGAGCTAAAAAGACTGCTTATCAATATGAAAAATATAGAATATTGCTAAAGTTAATTGCTTGGGAGCGAGAATTTAATATAAGACAACAGGAAAAACAGACCTTTGCTCATGCTGAAAAAATAATGGAAGAGGAAAAAAAGATATTAGAATACATGCAAAACGATATTGAATTTCAGAATTTAGCAGAATATGTGCTGTTGAATTTAAATAGAAAATTAGAAGAGCGTGATGATGAAAAATTAGCAGAAATAAAAAAGCAAATGGAACATCCATTATTACAGGATGAAGCATTGGCCTTGACTTTTATGGCAAAACTACACTTTAATAGCATATGGGGTTCTTATTATATGATGATTAGAGATGCCCAAAAGGTATATGATTATTATAAAAGAATGGTAGGCGTATATGAAGAAAGACCTTTGATGCTTGAAGCAAGATTAAGTCACTATGGCAAAACATTAGGTAATTTTTTAAATGCTTGTTTTTTTATCCATAATATGGAAGAACATAAACAAACCATTGATAAAATCAAGGCATTAGCACATCATAAAGCAAGCACAGGCGATATGTCGTATCAAATTTTTGAAATTACTTGCCATCAAGAACTCGTCAACTATATGAATACAGGAAAATTTAGGGAAGGCGTTGCGGCGGCTTATGCTATGAAAGATGAATTAGAAAAATATAAAGACCGCTTACATGCTTCCCGTTTGCTGACCATTTACTTAAATATGGGAATTCTTCATTTTGTAGCAAATAATTTTAGTGATGCCCTACATTGGTTCAATGAAATCGTCTATCATCCAAAAGCCGATTCGCGAAAAGATGTGCAGCAATTGGGCAAAGTACTCGTATTATTGGTGCATTATGACTTAGATAATATTGAAATTTTGGAAAATTTACATCGCTCTGCTTACCGCAGTTTAAAAGCCCAAAACGCTTTAAATCCCTTAGAAAAATTGATTTTACACCACTTCAAAAAACTGATCAACATCAATATTTTTGATAAAAAAGCCATTGTTAAATGTTTTGAAGCCTTTTTAGAAGAAATTAAAGAGCTACCCAAAAAAAGCAACTACACTAGCAATTCTTTAGGGCTAACCGAAGTGCGTTACTGGGTCAGAAGCAAGCTAGAGAACTGTTCTTTTGGCGAAGTTGTATTATCAGAAATGGCGAAAAATAAGGCAAGAAAAACTAAGTAATTGTGGTGCCAATATTGTTATGAGTATTTGATAATGAGTTAGTTAACTTATATTTTTTCTGGCATTAAATCTTTGTGAATAAAGAAAAAGCCCCAAATAGTATCTACTGTATCGCCAAACAATTTCCAATAATAACGCCCCGGTAAAAAATGCTGTATATCTACTTCCAAAGAAGCTGTTTGTGCAGAAAAATGATACTGTCCGACCTCATCTTCCTGACTATTTTCAATAACAAGTGTTAAGGGTTCAACAGCCTTTGTTTGAAGCGTAAAAGTAAGCTTATTGCTACAATCAATCCCATTTTGAGGGGTTAACAACTTAGGTTGATGGCTACTACTTTTAGTAATTGCCCTTGTTGTAAACTGATTCGCAATTTCTCTTTCATAATCGGGCACGATGCCGAAGAATTGGAGAAGTTGTTGGAGGGAGTAGGTAGGTTGCTGTTGATTTTTTTTAGTATAAAAGTTGGCTTCCACTTTTTTTAGTATTTTCATAAAACTCCATAAGCCTTTGTCATTCAGTGCATTATTGATATGCTGTTGAGCAAGCACGCTATCATAAAACTCCTGATCTGTATTTAATCTAGCTTCAAAATTTTGTAGCTCCCTATCTTTTAACTCACCTGCAAGGTATCGTTCAATTTGTTGTAAATCTTTATCGTTCATGTTTATTTATTAATCTTTTGACTACTACTTTTAGGTAGACGAATTTTTTTTAGAAAAGGAAACGCATCCAGCAAATCTTTATAATGTGGACTTTCCAGAATTAATTTTGCCAAATGGCCTTTGCACCTATTTAACTTAGTACGTGCATATTGTTTACTACTAATATCAAGTAATTGAGCAATTTCTTGATGAGACTTACCTTCTTCATGCTTACATTGAATTATTTTTTGACAATCTTCTGGTAATTTACGGAAAAGCTCTTGTACAATACTATTTATTTCGGCTGTTTCTATTTCGTTATCAATTCCGTTGGGAATATTTTCAGTGAGTTGTTCTACAATAATGTATTTTCCCCTTTTCTCTAATTCTTTTAACCATTTATTACGAGCAATTGCACAAATATAGGTACTAAACTTAGCTGTTAATGCAAAATCACTTTTTCTACAATTGTTATAAAATGTAGAGATGCAATAAGCCAATACTTCTTTCACATCTTCTTCCTTTCCCGAATTAGTAAGTATTAATTTAGCTACCATAGGTTGCATTACCTCATAACAGTATTGAATAATCCGTTGATTTTCTTTTCTAAAACCTTCTATAACTTCCTCATTAGTGTACTTCATAGTGTTGGTGATTTAGCTTGTTTGATCACAAAGGTAAAATTTATAGGCAAAAAAATGAAAATGAGTGATAACATTTTTAAGAATTTGGGCATAAATAAAAATAAGCTTTTTTAAACCTAATTTTTTAGAAAAAAAAATGAAAATGAGTGATAACATTTTTGAGGGATGGGGAATGAATAAGGTGTAAGATGTTGAAAGGAGATTTTTTTTGAAAAAAAAAGAATATCTGTGATAACACTTTTGAGGGATGGGGAATAAACAGATGTAACATGTTGAAAGAAATACTAACTAATATATACTCTTGCTATGAGAATTAAATTATTTTGTGTGTTTTTTTTTATAATTCCTTTTTGCTGTGTAGGACAACATACAGGAGTTAAGATTCATTTGGGAAGTTTAGCTCTGAAAAATTATAATATTAGTTTGGAGCAAAAAGTGTCTTCCAGAGCTTCTTTAGTATTAAATGTTGGGTTTGTTCCCAAGCGTGAATTACCAAGTATAGTAAAAGATGTATTGGTAGATAATGAGGTAAGTACAGATATTTCTTTTGATGGAAATTCCATTTTGGGAGAGTTACGCTTTTACAAAAGAAAAAACGGAAGTTTAAAAGGATTTTATTTTGCGCCCTATGCAAGTTATCGAAATTATAAAGGCAATTATTCGGATATTATTGATGATGAGGCTGTTGAAGTTGAAGGTAAATTTACAACTATCATGGGAGGAATACAACTTGGAACCCAATGGCTTATCAAAAATAGAGTAGCAATTGACTGGTATTTTTTAGGTTTTTCCTTTGGGCAGGTCAGTACAAATTTGACTTATAGCTCTAATGATCCTGCTACGGATTATCAAGATTTGCAAAACGACATTGATGATGAGTTAGGTGATTTTGATTTTTTAGGTGTAAAAATAACAACAGAGTCAGATAATGAATCAGTATCAGCAAAAGTATCTGCTTTGATACCTAGTATTCGTTCTGGCATTTCTATAGGATTTGTATTTTAATTTTTAATTATAAAATTTATAAATGATGAGAAAAAGCATATTTTTTACTTTAAGTGTGTTATTTTTTGTTTTTACTGCACAAGAAACAATTCTGGCACAAGAAAAGGCAGATGTAAGTACTACAACAGGACAGCCCTATGAAGCGGCTATTGGAGGGCGTATTTCAAATGGATTGGGATTAACCTATAAAAAATCTTTAAAAGATAATAAAGCATTAGAGTTCATAGTCAGTTTTCCGAGTTTTGATGGAATTAGAGCTTCTGCATTATATGAAATGCATGAATCTATTGAAGATGTGAAAGGATTACGTTGGTACTATGGTGGTGGTGTTATTGTTCGTTACTACAACTTTGAATTTTTAGATGATTATTTTGCATTTGGTGTAAGTGGGATAGCGGGTTTAGAATATAAGCTGAATAATAAACCTCTACTTTTATCAATTGATTATGCGCCCGGTATTTACATTTTTGACACATTTGCAAATTTCGGCTATGGTGCTGATTGGGGGTCAGGTGTTGGACTATCAGTTAGATATATATTGAAATAAAGCGATCTTAGTTGTATTTGAAATCTAATTAATTTAATATTATGAAAGTGAGAATTAAATACATATTGACACTTTTTGTTTTGATAGTAAACTGTGCAAATATTACTTATTTATATGCACAAGAAGATGCCAATCCAATAGTAAAAGAAAAAACTGATAACCAACTTAAACAGGAAGTACCTTTAGATACGGTGGAAACAAATACCGTATCTACTTATGAGTTTAAAGTTCATAAAGAGCCTATATATAAAAGGATAATTAAAGAGCCTATGATTTTTGGAAAAGGTGCCAAAATTTTACAAACAGGTTTTGCTTTGAAAAGTAATATTGGTCCCCTTCATGATGGCTATAATATTGTGGTTCCCCCAGTAGTACTTATGTACGAAAAGGGAATAAGAAAAAATATTGGTATTGGAATAATTATAGGCGCAAAAATGTGGCGACAACCGCTCTTGGAATATAACTATCGTTATTTCACGGCTGGAATTAAAGCTAACTATCATTTTAATATACACCCTAAATTAGACCCTTATATTGGTGCAGGTATTATTTACCGAAGGGTCGTATTTAAAAACGATGATTATAAAGAGGGGAATAGTAAAACAGGGCTTAATTGGAGCATTGGAGCTAGGTATTATCCAAAAGATAAATTTGGTTTGTTTGCTGAAGTAGGCTCTGATGCAATTTCATTTTATAAGCTAGGATTTCATTTCTTGTTAAGCTCTAAGAAAGTAAATAATAATTAAAAAAGTGAAGTCTAAGCATACATTTGGGTAATGGTGAGTGATACTTAATTTTTTACCACGTGAATACTATTTTGAAGATTTTTTAAAAAAATAAAAAAACATACCATGAAAATAAAATCAATAAAATGCTTCACATTTCTAATCATTCTATTGCTTTTCAATGCTTGCAAGGAATATAATGAATTAGTACCTGATATAGAAGGCATTCCAAGTGGAGGTGTTTTAGGAGCTGAAACCATATCTATGAGTGGAGATGAATTAGAGTTTCAGGTAGATTTGTTTGTGGTTAATAGTGTAGGTAACTATATCAGAAAACTTGAACTTGAACATTTTGAGATAGCTTCAAGTACTGTGTCTACTATTAGTCAATTAGGGGTAGAATATATAAAGGAACAAGATAAAGGTCCTTATTCGGCAGCTTTGTTGATGGATCAAAGTGGAAGTATTGATGGAACTGACCCCTCTAATGCTAGAGTGCCTGCTGCTAAAGCTTTTGTTGATATTATGGGAACAGGTGATCAAGTAGCTCTAGCACAATTTTCAGGAAGCTATTTTAATCTAGAGCGTGATTTATTAGTTCCCTTCTCAGAGAATCCAGATATTTTCCATCCTTTATTAGATGATTTAATAAATAGAAATAATGGAAGCACCCCTTTATATCGGGCAATTGCTAGTATGGTAAACTATACACAAGAAAAAGCTAAAAATAGTAATAAAGCAATTATTGTTTTTACAGATGGAGAAGATACAGAAGGTGGCAGTGTTTCGGCTATTGTAAACGAGGCTAATAACAATGATATTAGTATCTACATTGTAGGCTTAGGAAGCTCTGTAAATCAAAGTGTTTTAGCAGATATAGCATATGATACAGGTGGAGCTTTAATGTTTCCTAGAGATGCCTTACAGTTGATTTCCTTGTATAGCTCATTAGGAGAGTTGTTGAATGGAAATGCTAAATTTTATCGGACTACTTGGAAGGCTCGAAAAAATATAGGAGAGTGGCAAATTGGAGAGGAGTTTCTATCAAAAATTACAGTAAATCTGCCTGATAACACCATCGTAGAAGTGCCATTTAAAGTTAGATTATAGTTATTTGTTAAAAAGATAAAATGCGAGAAATATGAAAAAAACATTCTTTTTTCTGCTGTCACTTCTTATACTTATATCAGCTTGTTCTGATGAGGAGGGTGAAGTTGTGACTATAGCAGATGAAACTGTTGTTGGAGCATGGAAGGTAAGTAGTATTACAGGAGATATGCAAGTGATTTCTTATATAGGAGAAGATTCTCTTTTATTAGATGCTGATCTGGAAACGGAAAATATAGATTTGATATTGGATTTAAAAGAAGACCATACTTTCACTTCATCAGGTGGTTTTGATATGGTAATTACAATGGACGTTTTGGGGCAAACTACAACACAAACAACACCAACAGAAAATGTATTTGGGCAAGGTACTTGGCAGTTAGATGCAGGAAGTAAACGATTGATTTTGAATGATGGAAGTATAGAAAATTCACTAAACATCAAACAAATGACTACTAACTCTATGCAAGGTACCTATGACTATGTTGATACGGATTTGACAATGACCCATCAATTAAGCTTTGATATGGAATTTTCTAAATAATGTTGTTTTAATTATTTTTAAATTATGAAAAAAACATTCTTTTTATTTTGTATATTTTTGTTGATAGTTAGTGATATTTATGCTCAGGTATATGCGGACATTCCTTTTTTTGAAGATTTTGAAACAGCTATAATTGGTGAAAATTGGACAGCTAATCCAGATGTAACTAATGGTGGTCTAGTTGATATAGCTAATGATTGGGGGGTAAGCAATTCTTATGGATTAAGGTTAGGTAAAGCTTCTGATGGTGATTATGCAACTAACTATATTGACCTACATTTAGACCTATCAGTAGTAGCCGATAGTCAGTTAACTTTTAACTATGCAATTC
>JAHDHV010000044.1:12005-24084 GCA_020631155.1 Bacteroidota bacterium
CTCTGGTGATGAAGATGGGATTACACTTGATAACATCAGTATTAGATTTGATAAAACAGCAAAGTACAATAAAACATATCCTTACTTTGAAGACTTTGAGGGAGATAACGACCTTGCCAATTATCCATATTGGGATATTAGAAGTGAGGAAGCAGCAGGGCAAACAGGTCCGGCAAGTGCTTTAACTCGATTCCCGAATTTAGGCATTGTCAATGATTGGGGGCTAAACGGTTCTTATGCATTAATTTTAGGAAAATGGAGAGATGATGAAGGGGATAATCTCAATGCTATTGACTTGCATTTAGACCTATCAGTAGTAGCCGATAGTCAGTTAACTTTTAACTATGCAATTCGAGATTTTGCCGAAGAATTTCATAATATTGACGGAATTTATTTTAGTGATGATGGCGGAGCAACTTTTACAGAAGAACCTGTTATTACTTTTCAATCAGAACAGTGGATAAACGAATATGGCGCAAGAATACCTTACGATTTGGATAAACTGATTGAAGATGCTGGGCTTACATTGTCTAATCAATTTGTTATCCGTTTTCAACAATATGATAATGCTGATTTTAATACCTCTGGTGATGAAGATGGGATTACACTTGATAACATCAGTATTAGATTTGATAAATCGGTCAAATTTCAAACTCTACCATTTTGTGATAACTTTTTTGACTCCTGTATAAGCTCAAGTAATTGTCCATTAAGTTCTGCTTGGAAGGTAAGTAGTCGGGAAGCAGTTGAAGGAGTAAACCCTACCTCGTTAAATTCTGAAAGTTTAACTCGTTTTCCCTCAGTTGGAATTATAAATGGAGCCTCTTCCGACGCAGACAGTTATAGTTTATATATGGGAAAGTGGAGAGATGATGAAGGACTAAACACAAACGCAGTAGATTTGCATTTAAATTTGACAGGACATCAAAATGATGAGGTTATACTTAGCTTTTGGCTCTACGATTTTGCTGATGATAACCACATAGAAGATGCTATATACTTTAGTTCTGATGGGGGAGTATCTTGGGAAAAGACATATTCCATTAAACCTGAAAGTTTGGAAAATTCGTTCAATTATACAGAGCTAAATATAAGTGAGTTAATTCAATCATCTGCTCAATTATCGTTTTCTTCAAAATTTGTTATTCGTTTCCAACAATACGATAATGCTGACTTTAATACAAGTGGCGACGAAGATGGGTTTATCATTGATGATGTCAATGTGTATGCAAATAAACAAAGCTGCCAAGTTGTTGGGATTGAAATTCCTCAACATGAAAAGATAACAATACAAGTCTCCCCCAACCCAGTACATACCTTCTTAAACATCACACTACCCAAACCCAGACCAGAAAAAGTACAAATACAAATAACAAACATCACAGGAAAAATAATACTTCAACGAAACATACAACAACAATTAAGCATAGATATGTCTACATTTGCTAAGGGCATTTATTTCGTAAATGTCAAAAGCAAACAAGGCACCCACACCCAAAAAATCCTCAAACAATAAAACAAGAAGCAGTAAAACATAAAACTTTCTCATCAAGCCCGTAGGTGTTCACTCATCTATGGGCTTTTTTTTATTTATTCATCATCATCATTATTGTCATCATCAATATCATGGATTAAATCATAAATGGCTTTGTAAAAATCGCCCCCACCGCCTACCCAATTAGCAATACCTCTTGTGCCCTTAGGTGGTTGGGGTTGAAACCAAGCTTCTTTGTTTCCAGAAGTGTCCAATTTTGTCGAATCGGTGTAAATAATCTTTACCCAACTATGGCTAATATCCCCTGGCATTTTAGCCTGAAAAAAATTTTGCACATTCATAGCTCTAATAGTTAAGGCTTCTGTTTTGTCTGATGAAAAATAAATTTCCTTTTTATTATAATCCAATTTCACCACTCCTTCATCTGTTTTTCTCCAAAAATTCCAAAAACTATACTCCTCTGAAGTATACCAAACATTTGTAATTAGGAGGGAACGTTTAGGTGGCACTTTTTTTTCCTCTTTTCCATAAATTTTTTCTTCAATTACTTCCTCCTCTCCATCAGTAATATCACCATCTTCAACAAATTTTTCCTTATCAGTAATTTCGATATCCTCAACAAGTCCCTCTTCCTCTTTATATTGACGATATAGCTTTGCCCAAGTATTTACCTGACACCACTCACTTTTCATTTCTTTGCAATATCGACAATACAAATTAAGCTTGGAAATACTAGGAATTTCTGTCCGTTTCCAATGGTCAACTAAAGTTTGTCGACCTATCTTTCCTTTTCCTACCACTCCTATCCGTTCTGCAAAGTCCTCTAACTCATGTGTTTTATAGACTCCTTTTGCATCCCTATACACTTTTCCAAGACGAAATACCTCAATTAATAATTTCCTAAAGCACTGATATTCAATTAGTTGTTTTTTCATAAAAAAAAGATACACGATAGTTAAACGATAGTCAAACGGTTTACTTTTCGTATGAACTTCCCTACCGAATAGCTGATATTTGCAGTAGTCGACAAGGGAATTATCCCGATTAAACCCAGCTATGGGCGGTACCAAGCATAGCATTTTTAATGTAAAATGTTATGATTACATTTAAGAGAATAATTACCATCATCTGCTTGGTAATTTGTTCAATGACAGTAGTGGCGCAAGGGCAAGGACAAGAAACAGCCCAGTTCCACAATTTACAGTTGTCCACTATTATTGAAGGGAAACAACTGACTTATAACCTGTATAATAACAGTGAACAACAGCTACAAGTTCAGTACGAAATTTGGAATGTTAAGGATTGGTTAGCCAATAATAATGCACCCAAACGCAAACATCTGTATGCACTTTTTCAACTGAACAATACGCCTAAACCTAAACCAAATGTACAGTTATTTCGTGGAGCAATTCATCAAGATAATGTTTGGTGGCGCGTAAAACCGCTTAAACGGGGTGCAATTCATCAAGATAATGTTTGGTGGCGCATACTAAACAACACTATGGATGAAAAACCATTGCATAGCGGAGTTATCCAACTACCATCATCGGCAACTGTTCCTATTCATCTACAAGAAAATTTGCAGGATCAGGCTATTTATCTATTGGTGTTGAGAGTGATCAAGTGATTGTAGCTCATTTTTGAAAATTTAGCAAAGGTGTCAGCTTCGTTATGTAAAACGAACTGGCACTTTTACTATCTCTACCTTGTACCCAAACCATTTAATTTTTTTAAAAACCATGTTTTAAAAGGGTAAGGAATATTTTTGAGTTCACTTTGAAAGTCTTTTTGGAAAGGAGGCATATGACGATAAGCAGAAAGCTTATACAACTGCTCATAACATTTATAAAAAGTATGATAGTAATTGTAATGCTTGGAAAGCAACTGCCTTTTCTTCTTTTGTTCATCTTTTAATAACCCCCTATAGCTTTCCAGAAGTTGTCGAATGGTCTTATCTAAGACATTGCTGTTTTGTTTTACAAAAAGTTCAAACAATATTTTTAAGTACAACATTTTGGTATCAAAATTAATGAACATACCATGAATGTGATGCGGCTGCTGCAAAATGCGATTGGCTTTTTCAAAATCTTTTTGCTCAAAAGCAACGGCAGCACGACAGTAATTCACATAAACAAGCCTATCCTTTTTTTCTATTCTATACTGATAAAAGTCAATAAATTGTATTATCCATTCAAATGCATCTTTATAACCGTTAGGGTGCTCTGGGTGTAAACCAAATGTTTGGATCTCCTTGAATATAGGATTAGTTTTCAAATATAAGGCAATTTTAACTATGTTTTTGAATATACCATGATTGATAAGTATTTTAGTTCGTGATTTTTGGTTTTTCAGATTCAACATAGCATTATACACTTTAAAAAGATTTAAACTAAATGTTTCTTTTCCTAAATGCTGCTGACGAATGCAATAATTACTGAGATAAGAATAAATTTCTACACCTTCATCAAGAGAAATTGTTAAAACGCTCTGCTCCACATTAGATAATAATTTATTAAAATTAACAGAAGAAGAATTTTCATCAGGAAAAGAAGCGTATAACAATCTTATTTGATTGTATATATTTAACAAAGGGGAGTTTTCTAAATTTTGCTGCTCAATTTCTGTAATAATGGCATCCATTAACTTAAAATCTGATTCCTTATAAGGAATAGTGCGGTTTGATATGAGCATTTTATAGTCTAAATAAGCACAGTAGTTTTTTAATTTGCTTAAAAAATAATAGGCATCTAAAGTATTGGAAATATTGAGCAAATTAGGCTCTACTTGCCGTTTTCCAGAGCGTTGTATTTTTTCTTTTTTAGCCTGCGCTTTATCTATTTTATTCAATAATTTTTGTTCTGAACTAAGCATTTTGATAAAACTTTTTAAGGTGATTGCATGATTTTTTGATGCTAAAAATAGGAGGGTAAATTGTTGATTATAAATAGCTTAGTATAAAAAGGCGACATAACTTTACAAAAAAAAACAAAAAAATTCTCCATGAAAATAATAAAAATTAATTGATTAAGTAAATGTTAAGAAATATTTTTACAAAATGTTATTTTATTTCATGTCTTCTTAAGTAATCTCACTAGATTAAAAACCATGCAATCAAAAAACAAATTAGAAACAGGCTTCAAATCCTATATTTACTCTTTTATATATCCTTTTACTCAAAAAGATTGGCTACAGAAAATGTGGCTTTTTATTGCGGTTTCTTTTGTCCCAGTTGTCAGTTTTCTAATTGTTCGAGGTTGGCGATTAGAGTTTATTCACCGTTTAGGAAAGGGCTTAGATAACCCCTTACCAAGCCCATATAAGGTTTTTAAATATCTTTGGAAGGGTGTTGTTCTTTGGGGAGTTACAGCACTTTATCTTTTAGTACCTTTTGTAATTGTAAGAGCTTTAGGATTAACTGGGCTTTTAGATTTAATTGAAGATATTTTTCAGATTTTTGGATTATTTATGGATTTCATGGTTGGTGGAAGGACCTTTAAGGAATTTTGTTTGACTTTAGTAGCTTTTATGAAAGGGGAGTTTTTAGATGCGTTTTTTGTGGCTTTGATTGAAAACATCTATCTAATCATTTATATCCCTTATTACAGAACTGCGATGATTCGGTATGCATTACAAGAGAATTTACTTAAATCACACTTTTCAGTTTTCAAAAATTTGAAATTCATTTTTAAAAACATAACAGACTATCTTATTGTCTATGGTTTTGGATTTTTGCTTATCTTTTTAATTCCTGTTGTAGATATTTTACTAACACTTACAATTATTGGCATTCCATTAATTCCTATTGTTACTGTTTATATGTACTACTGGAGTACAGGCTATGAATACGGGCATTTGGCACAATTGATGGTGGAACAAGAAAATATGTTTTTTGAAAGTGAGCCTGCCTAGCAACTATTCAACATATTATTAGAAATCAGAGTTGAATAGTTTCTCTAAAACAAAACTTAATATGTTTTTTTTATAAAAATAAAAAACTACATTCATTATGCTAAATATGACCATTATTAAAGAGCAACTAGAAAGTGAGAATTATAAAGCCATTGAACAGGTAATTGTAACCTACCAAAATACTAATAAGGTTAATAAAGAAGAATTACTTCAACAAGCAAAAATAAGTTATGAAGCACGAGAGCATAAAGAAAAGTTACAAGAATTTAAACAATCTTTATGCTTGTCAGATGAACTTCTTAATAATTATCTTTTACTATATGGTCTATATCATGAAAAGGTAGCCAAAGAGTGTAGTTATATTGGATTCTATCTTAATTATTTAGGAGAATATAATAAGGCAATCTTATATTTTAATAACACATTATATCTACTTAAAAAAGGGACAAAAAATTTATTACTACAAGCAGAAACACTGATTAATATAGGATATGCTTATACCGAATTAACTGATAATCAAAAAGCTGATGCCTACTATAAGCGTGCATATAATTTATTAGAAAAATTAAAACCCTTTCCTAAAACAGAAAATATATCTGATATACAAGTTATTTATGCATGTGTCATTAATAATATGGCTAATAACTATAGGCATATGCTTCAATATAAAAAAGCACTTAATTACCTGAAAAAAGCGATAGAAATTTTGGGAGAGAAGCATCCTCAAGCAGCTTTTTGTCAATTAAATAGAGCTAATATATTTATTCAATTAAAAGAGTATGATAAAGCTATTGTTTTATTGGAAGATTTAAGAAAATATGCAGCGAATAATCCTAGCTTATGGGTAGTATGTTATGCAAATATAGGAAATGTTTACATGGAAAAAGGGGAGTTTGAAGAAGCAGTTTTTTATTATCAAAAAGCTTTAGAACAACAAGAAACGATTACTAAAAAGCAATTAACAAATATTCTTAATAATATAGGAACAGGGTATTTTGATCTTGAAAGATATGAAAAGGCATTGAGTTTTTATCAAAAATCTCTAAAAGTATATTTTCCAAATTGGAACAATAAGCAAGCATTGTGTGAATTGTATTTAGGTAGTTTAGAGCATATTCCTGTTATTATACCTATTGTTTTGTTAAATGTGATAAAAGCATTATACAAAATGTTTGAAAAAACAAATCGGAAACAGTATTTAACATTTGCCGCCGAACATTTTGAGGCAATGTTTTTAGCTAGAAAAAAGGTGTTGAATAATTATTTGGATGATATTTCAACACTTAATTCTATACAATTATTGCATGAAATTTTTGAACCAGCAATACAAATTGCATTAGAATTATGCAGACTAAATAGAAACAGTATTAATTGTCAACAGTGTTTTGAGTTTGCTGAACAAGCAAAAGCAAGCTTATTAACTAAACAAATAAAAACGGAATTAATTACACAAAAATTTTTACCAAAGTCGCTCCAACAAAAAGAGTATCAATTAAAAACAAAGTTAAGAGAACTAAATAGACGTATTAATCAAGAAGAGGATAAATATAAATTTGAGCAGAAAAGAGCATTATTGAATGGCTTACAGGCTGAATATTTTGACTGCCAACAAAAATACGAAACCCTCATCCAAAGTTTCGAGCAAGATTATCCAGAATATTATCAACTAAAGTATAATTCCAAAGTAGTTACGGTAACAGAAGTTCAAAAACATCTATGTAAATTAGGAGAAACTGCCCTTATTGAATATTTTATTGGAGATAAATTTATGTACATATACTTTATTTCTAAAGAAAAATATCTAGTAGAACAAGTAGATAAACCCAAAAATTTTGATGCACTTATTAAGCAATTCGATAATTGTATGCATAAAAACATGAATCGGAAAACCTATATTAAAACAGCTTATGAGTTATATCAACTGTTTCTACAACCAGTCTTAGAGAATCCTGAAGTACAAAATATTGCTATTAATGCCCTTAAAATTATTCCTGATGGACTTTTAGCTAGTATCCCTTTTGAAGCCCTTCTTTATCACACAGTTAGCCTAAAAAGTGCCTATGCAGAATTACCTTATTTGCTAGATAAATACGATATTAGTTATCATTTTTCTGCTACGCTTTGGCTATGGGAAGGGCAACGAAAGGCACAAAAAAAGGAACTTCCTGATAGTTTTATTGGTTTCGCGCCTGTCTACAAAGATATTGTACAACAAACGGATTATGATGTAAAAAAGGGGGGATTTGATACGCAAACAGTCGTTGCAGCAGTAAGAGGGATTACTAGAACCATCCAAATTGGCGCAAAAACTTATCCTGCTTTGGTAGAGTCAGAAAAAGAAGTAAAAAATATTGAAAATTACTTTAAAGTATTGAATTGCAATACACAAAGTATTTTACATGAAAAAGCAACTGTTAAAAACTTTAAAGAAAAAGCAAGGAATTATAAATATGTTCATGTGTCAGCACATCACGTTTATAATGCTTATAACCCTCAGTTATCAGGGATTATTTTCTCTCCACAACCCAGACAACAAAACACCCTACCTAAAGAGGTTGCAGAAATAGAAGAATTGCTTATGGATGAGCAAGAAAGTAGTACACGACAAAATGAACAGGCTTTGTTTTACATCAATGATGCCTATAATCTACGTTTGAATGCTGATTTAGTAGTACTAAGTTGTTGTGATACGGGTAGAGGTGAAATAGCAAAAGGGGAGGGGATTATGGCAATTAATAGAGGTTTTTTATATTCTGGGGCAAGCAATGTACTTTATACACTATTTAAGGTATATGATAAAGAAGCAAGTGAGCTGACTCAGGAATTCTTTTCCTTTGTATTAAATAAAAAAATGCCTTATGCAACTGCCCTAAGAGCAGCTAAAAAACAGCTCATCAAAAGGGGAGCAATGCCTAAACATTGGGCAGGCTATGTATTAATTGCTTGTTAAAAATTAAGACAAGCTCTCAGAACATTTTTTTGTAGAACAGAGTTATTTTTGAATGATTTTGATAGCAAACTTCTCGTCTATTGTGTTTAAGTTGCTATAATATTTGAGTGTATCAAGAAAAAAGTGATTTCGTATACACACTCAAATATTATAGTTATCTTGCTGATGAAATAGCAAGTCTAAAAAGTAAATAGATGAATCTAAAATTAATTATTTGCATAATTTTTTTATTATTAATTAATGCTCTATCATTGTATACTTTTGCACAAAATGAAACAGAATTGCTTACATTGAAAGGGCATGTCTATGATAAACAAACACAAAAAGCTGTTTATTTTGCTAGTGTAAAAATTCAAGGGACAGATATATCAACAATTACAAATTTTAATGGTTATTTTACCTTACATTATCCTGTTGATAAACAGAATGATAGCCTTTTAATTAGCTCTGTTGCTTATGATAGTTACAGCCTCGCCCTAAATGCAATTAATCATCAGGATACTTTAAAAATCGCTTTACAATCAGCTATTTATACATTAGATGAGGTGACTGTGATTGCTTATTCTGCTACACAAATATTGGAAAAAGCAGTAGCAAAGTTATCAAAAAACACACCTCAAGAGTCCTTTGTAATGGCTGCATTTTATCGGCAATATCATAAAGAGAATGAACGTTATGTGCGTTTGATAGAGGCAGATTTAAATATATATGATAAGGGGTATGCAAAGCGTTTTGCTCAAAATCGCTTTCGGATCAATGCATTAAGGCGAAGTAAGGTTTATGAGCGCAATGGCGCAGAACATGGCGATCATTTGAAAGAACTGTTGGAAATGAATGTGGTGAAACATCGGTATCAATGTATTTTGAGTAGGCGAGGGGCGAAGTGGTATAATTTAACCGTAGAAGGTGTACATAAATACCAAAATCAATGGACGTATTGTATTCATTTTCAGGCAAAAAAAGAGTGGGGGGGGGCTGTAGAGGCTGGCCTTTTGTGGATACGAAAATCAGATTTTGCCATACTTTGTATAGAAATAGAAACTAAAATGACGGATTTGTCGCTTCCTGCTAGAAGCTGGAATATCAGCAGTATAGATATGGATAGTCGCTATGATTGGAAAAAGCAAACACAGCGGTTGCATCTTCGATTTAAAGAAAAAGAGGGAAAACTATACCCTGCGGAAATGATTTTTCACTATCAACATAAATTATATGATTCCTTTAATCAAAAAATGCGTTTTATAGTGGATGAATACTTTGAATTATATGTTTATGAAATAAAAAAAGTGCCTGATGACTTAAAAAAGTACAAATTTTTTGGAAATGTATATCGAAAAAAATATGACTATAATACTTTGTTTTGGGAAAGTTATTTGCCGCTGTTGAATCATCCTTTACCAGCAATGATTCAACAAGACCTAGAAAATAAATTATCATTGGAAGAGCAGTTTTAGAAATTAGATTTGAGTATGATAAGAAAAGAGGGCTTTCCTTGTGGAATTAAGTAGTTGGACAAAATTAAACGACATTTGGACTTATTGTAAACTCTTAATATTGAGTTAACTATCTCAAGTCTTATGTCTCATATCTTATGTCTAGGTACTTACTAATAATATCTTTATTTAATTTTGTCTATTTTTGCTTACAAAATTTGTAAATCTTTTGTACTATCCATAAATTTACTTAATTCAAGATAATTTTTCTGATAGGAAGTTTATATGTGTAAAAAATATTGAAAGTTGATTGCCAATTTCTGAACTCTAATCACTAATTTCTAAAAGCCTAAATAGCTAAAAGGCAATCTCACAACCAAATTGTTAGGAAGATAATGAAATATACCATTCTCTTTTTTTTAAAAAGAAATTAAGAACATTTTTATTTTTTCTAAAATGAATCCAAAAACAAGCAATTATCCAAGTCTTATTTATATCATAGTGTTTTTTTGTTTATTATTTTATATAAATGAAAAAAAAGCTTTTGCTCAAAAAAATATATTTAAGCAAGAAACTATTAAATCTCTAACAGTGGAGAAAGTTACTTTTGAAGATGCTGTTAAAAGCAAAGGTATTAGTGGTTTTTCATTAAGGTTACACTTAACAGAGAAAGTTGAAGGCTCTTTGTTAGGGCTTAATCATGCTTTATTAGTTGCCTTTAATAAAGCAGATGGAAAGCCCTTAAAATCGCTGAATCGTTTTAGTATTTACAGTAATAAACAAGGTGAAGTTGTTTATGCAAAAGGTTTTAAAATTAACAAAGGTCCGCAAATTATTAGCTTCAATAGTAATAGTGCTACGACCGTTACTGATTTGGAGACGGATAAAGAGATTAAGACAAAAGGCGATGATAAGCACTTCCCATTGACTGTTTTTATCCCTTATTATGTACTGGATTTTCCTAGTGGAAAACAGGAGTTGACTGCACAATTTTATTTTGCAGAAAAATTTTATAAGCTATTAGACACAACCAAAACGGTGCTGTATAAACGTCCTGCTGGTCAACAAACTTATCGTTTTGAGGTGGACAAACCCATTGCTCAAACGGTTAAAATGGGGGTGGATGAACTACAAGCAACCGAAAAAGATGGCGATGGCAAAGACTGGGATTGGGACATTACAAGTATTAGTAAAAAAGCCCCTGATATGTATTGGCGAGTGGAGTTAGTAACAGATTATAAAAAAGAAGTGATCTATACTTCTAAAAGTAGTGAGGATACATATTTTAATAAATGGCTGTATGAATATACACCTGTTTTCACGATTAGCAAAGGAGATTACATCACCATCACTGTTTTGGATAAGGATTGGATGAAAGAACCTGATATAATGGGCACTTGGTCGGCACCGATGGATAAAATTGTGGAGCGTGCTACAAAGGGAACAGAGATTTCTTTTGCCAATGTGAAGCGCATGATTTTAAATCCCCCCAACATGGTATTGGAAGCGGTAATTAGTCATGTTAAGGTAGATACAAGTCAGAAGGATTGGGATATTGATGTCGGGGTTTTTGAAGGGGCATTTGCTCCTGATTTGCAATGCAAAGTGACGGAAGGTGATGGGAATGTATTGTATCAATCAGAAGTAGCAGACAATACTTATGAATTAAAATTATTTAATGCGCGTTTTATGGTGGATGTCGGTTCTAAGGAAACACTGACCATTGAGGTAATAGACAAAGATTGGGTGCAGGATGATGTAATGGTTAGTTTTTCTTTGCCTTTAAATGAATTGGTACAACAGAAAAAGCCGCGTATTTTGCAAAAGAACGGTGTTGAATTGACATTGGAAGTGCAGTAGGGGGGGGTAGATATTTTTGGAGTTTGGAATGTTGTAAAATTACAAGGCTTTAAGGTTTTTGTTTTTTTTAATAAACTTTAATGTTAATGCATACTTGCTTTTCATTAATAATGCATAGTAATTAATTAGATTGTTTCTATTTTAATAAATAAAGTAAAAGGTGAAAACCCAATTTAGCTCCAAACTCTAAGATATTTGGACTTTGGGATTTTTAGCTGTTAGAAATTAGCTATTAGCGAGCAGAAATTAGTTAAAATAAATCACTTTTAAATTTTCCTAATGGATATTTTAAAAGGGTACACAAATTAAGCAAGTAGTTTTTTTGGGTGTTAACTTGCTTTGTTTAGGGGTAAATAGGTTTAAATATTACTGAATCTCTCGCCGAAAATAGGGTCTGTAATTCCATGATTGCCTTCGGCGACTTACTTTTTG
>JAHDHV010000526.1 GCA_020631155.1 Bacteroidota bacterium
TTTTAGATATTTGGCTTTTTAGATATTTGGCTTTTTAGATATTTGGCTTTTTAGATATTTGGCTTTTTAGACTTTTAGCTTTTTAGACTTTTAGCTTTTTAGACTTTTAGCTTTTTAGACTTTTGGCTTTTTAGACTTTTAGCTTTTTAGACTTTTGGCTTTTTAGACTTTTGGCTTTTTAGATATTTGACTATATACTCTAATTTCCGATGATTTTTATTCACTACAAAATATTTAGCTGATTATTAGCATATTATGGAATAAGTTTTACCTTTGTAGTGAATAAAATGTTGTATTAGGCTTACTTAACTCCAAAAATGAATTTTAGCGGAAAGCAACACACACATCAGTATACCCAAATCAATAATGGCAATATCAAAGCGGTTTTTCCCTTGCTTTGCCCTGTCCGAGAAGTAGACTGGTTGGACGGCTGGAGCTATAAAATGATTCATTCTAGGTCTGGATTGATTGAAAAAGACTGCGTTTTCACAACTCCACATCATGGGCAATTTGATACTGTATGGAAAGTCACACAATATGATACCAACAATTACCAAATCGAATTTCTACGAGTAACCCCTAATGAAAATGTTGTTAAAATTAATATTCATTTGGAAAGCATCGGACAACAACAAACAAAAGCACATATTTCTTATCAATACACTGCACTAAACGAGGCACAAAATGAATTTATAGAAAAAGGTTTGGCAGCGTCCTTTAATCAAGCTATGAAATGGTGGGAAAAAGCCATTAATCATTATTTGGAGACTGGTACTATGTTGAAAAAGGAATAAGTTTTATCATAAAAAAATACTTATGCTGTCAAATTTATATAAAAATCAACTAATATTGTAATCATTTGTTTTGTATGATGTTCCTCTGCTATAAATTGCTGTGCTGCTGCTCCTAATTGCTGACAAGCCGATTTATCAGCCAATAATTGTAACAAATAGTTGGCAAAATCATCAACTGTATCTGCCAATAAAATATTTTGTTGATGGGTACAGGCAATACCTTCTGCTGCTATTGAGGTAGCCACAATTGCCTTGCCTAATGCCATTGCCTCAATGATTTTAACACGCATTCCACTACCCGAAAATAAGGGTACCACCATAAGGGCTTTTGACTGCATAAATTCAATCGCACTGTTTACTTCTCCAATCAACTTTATATTAGTGTAATTTTGTTTCTTTAGCCAGTCGGGAGCATTACGTCCTGCAATCGTTAGCACTAATTCTGGATGTTGTTCCAATACTTTTGGCCAGACCTTTTCTATTAACCAAATAAGCCCCTCTTGATTTGGCATCCAATCTAGTGAGCCAATAAAAAACACAGAAGGAAATTGTATATCTTCCCGATTATCATTGATATATTCGTCAAAATCAACACTTGCTGGAATCGTTAGTAGAGGCTTAGAAAAACCAAAAGCTTGAAAATAAGCAGCATCTTTTGTAGAAATTGGTACCAATGCATCGTATTCTGATAGTTTTTCCAACTCAAAGCGTTTTAACCGTCTAGCCAGTAATTGTAAGTATATTTTTTTAAGCCAATTGCTTTCTTGCTCCGCCAAACGCTCCCAAATTTCAAACTCAATATTGTGGGCACGCATCACAACAGGAGCAGTCGTATATGAGCGAATCGTTGATATGTAAGGGGCTAAATAAACACCTTCTAATTGTATAATATCGTAATCATTTTGTTGCAGATAGTCAGCAATTTTGCGTTTAAATTTTGCCGATACAAAGCGGTAAATATTGTAAGATTGTTTGGTCAATAAATTAGCCACCGCCTCGAAAACAGAAACAGAGGTATTGATAAAAACAGTATCAAAGTGAGCAATATTTTTTATATTTTCTGGCAATTCATCCACTTCAAAATGGTGCTTAGGGGTTGTAATGGCTAAAATAGTTACCTCATGGCCTGCATCGTGTAAGCCTTTGCTTAAATTCCAAATAGCAATGGTTTCACCATCTTTAGTTGGATAAGGTATTTTTTTGCAAATTTGAAGTATTTTCATGTAAAATTAGTAGTTTATTTGTTTCTAAAATTATTTATTACAGGTATGTTTTATTATCATCCTAACACTTTTGCCTCCAAAATTGATATTTAGCTATTTAGACTTTTGGATTTTTAGCTGTTAGAAATTAGCGATCAGAAATTAGTTAAAATAAATTACTTTTTAATTTTTCTAATGGATATAAGCTTTTGATTTTTATAGTATTAAGTGCCAAGTACTATTTAATTGTGCACAATTTTGTGTTAAAGTATTAGAAATGAGGAGTTTAGTCTTTTACTATTGTAACGTTAATTTTGTCTAGGTACTTATAATGGTTAAAGCCTTCGTTACAGAAATCACTTAACAAGAAACCAATCAGTAAAAAAGCCCAAAAACAAATCACTAATCACGAATCTACGAGTAGCTGTTAAAGTAAACACAAACTGTTTGCTTGAAAAGTACAGTACTTGAAACATTCCAGTAATTAAAAACAATTCGCAATTGATAATTCGTAATTAACTTATGCTATCCAAAATTTTGCTTGGTCTAAGTTGGTGCCATAAGTGAACTGACATTTTAATTGAACAGCTACTCCTTCGGTCAGTTGATAAGCTTGTTGCAAACGGCAAACTGTAGGCGGCATCAAGCTGTCGGTGCCTGTAAAGTTACAGCTTTTTGCAATTTGTACCAAAGAGCGCATATATACCGCATTGGCAGTCCCCGACAAAATGGGGGTAATGGTCAGTGTTTTTTCTATGATTAAAGCCGTTTCTGTATACAAATTAATGGTGTTGACGATCGTTTGGAGGGATAAAATTTCGGGCAAGTGTCGAGAAAAATTAATGGGGTAATGTTGATGGTTTTCTTCAAAATCTGCTGATGCCAATTGTATTATATTGATAATTTTTTCGGGAAGTAATTTGCCATTTGGTTTTAAAAATTGCCGTAGATGTTGAAAAATCTGAACTTGATATTCATTACCACAATAAATGCTCATCAATTCTCCTACAACAAAGTCTACCGATTCAGGTAATACAATCTGTCTAGCATCTCCCATTATCAAATGCATTTTATCATCCCAGTTATGTTCTTTTATCATGCTTAAAATTTCTGCTTGTAAATAAGGATTACTTTCAATTAAATAAGCTTTTTTCACTTTAGGCAAAAAATATTTTGTTAAAGCCAACCTACCAACTCCTGCTTCACAAACAATTTTGCCTTCAAAATCATTATATTGTTTAAAAGCTTGATAAAATGCTCTAATTCTCCGCCTATCGCTTTCCATAATTTGGTAGTAAATAGGCGAAAAACCATAATGCTTCGGATCAAAAGTTTGTGCCTTTAATAAAGTATATTTCAGCTGTTCATACTGTTCTACTATTTGAGTAAATAATTGCGAATCCATAAAAATGTTGTAATTATTTGAAATAAGTACTTAGACATAAGATATGAGATAATTCATTTATTATCAATATTTTATAATAAATCTAGTCGTTGTTTAATTTTTTTTACTTACTTAAAAAACTTTATCAAGTTATAACAAATCAAAAAATGCAGCTATCTTGCAGGTAAACTACTAAGATTTGGCAATAATCAAAAGTAATTTGTAAAAAAAAACTCATATGTTGCTCCTAAGTAGTCAGTCAAGATAAAATTGACGATTGCTTTTGGCGTTTTTTGCTCCCTAGCTGTGTTACAAAGCCTCGCCGTAGCTTTGGCTATGCCTACGTTTTGCGCCTTGCTAGGGAACAAAAGTCACTCAACATCAACCCGTCATTTTAACGTTGACTAACTACTAAGAAAACTATATCCCTCAACTTAAGTGCCAAGCATTAATTAATTGTGCAAAAATTTGTTTTAAAGTATTGATTTTCATTGTTTTAATCAAATAAATTATATTGTTTAATTATTATGTAGTGCTTATTTATTTTAAAAGGGTACACAAATTAAGCAAGTAGTTTTTTTGGGTGTTAACTTGC
>JAHDHV010000527.1 GCA_020631155.1 Bacteroidota bacterium
AAACAACTAGCTAGACTTTTAATTTATGAAAACGAGGAAATCATTCGCCGCATTGCCATTAAACTGGATATGCAGGGGGCAATTACCGTAGGCAAACAAGGCTATGGTGCCATTATTGGTTTATCTGGAAATTTTATCTCTCGCCAACACGCTAGTATTTATGTACAAAATGGCGAAGAACTCTTTATTAGAGACTTAAACAGCACTAATGGTACTTTTGTTAATGGGAAAAAAATAGATACACAAGAGCTTAAAGATCGAGATATTGTCACTTTTGGCAAAGAAGGACAACACCGAATGGTGGTTGAATTTTTGTTGGAAGAAACAATGCCAAAAGAAACACCGCCACCAAAACCTAACAAAAATCCTACTCAAAAACCTGTCGTAGAAACACCGGCTACAATTGTCATCAAAAGCTCCAAAAATTTAGCAACCTTACTCAATGAGCAAAAACAAGTGATGATCGGCCGCTCAAAGGACTGTGATATTGTGTTGCCACAATTGATGATTACCAGAGAACATGCGGTCATTCAAAAACGTTCAGACGGAGCTTATATTATCAAAGATTTAGGCTCAAAAAATGGTACTTTTGTTAATGGCAAACGGATACAACAAGCGCAAGTCATTACTGATACAGACAATATCTATATTGGCCCCTACAAATTTAAGCTCAAACGTCCAGCGCAAGATATTCGCCTGCAAAAAGAGGTGGCCATTACTGCCGAAAATGTCACTAAAACAGTCCTCAATGGCGAACTGACCATTTTACACGAAGTTAATTTTAACATCAATGTTCAGGATTTCGTAGCCATTATGGGGCCGTCAGGCTGTGGAAAATCCACCTTATTGCGTGCGCTCAATGGCGATTTTCCAGCTTCTAGCGGCACAGTGCTGATTCACGGCATGGATTTGTACGAAAATTACGACTACCTCAAGCGCATGATCGGCTATGTGCCACAAGACGATATTGTTCACAAAGAATTAACGGTAGAAAAATCACTCTATTATGCTGCAAAGTTACGTTTATCTTCCGATGTCACAAAAGCCGATATTTTACAAAAAATAGATGAAGTTCTCACTAATCTCAACATCAACGAGCCTGAGATTCGACAACGCGCCATCGGCAAACTATCAGGGGGGCAGCGCAAGCGTGTATCCATTGCGGTAGAGCTGTTAACCGATCCGTCTATTTTATTTTTAGACGAACCAACTTCACCACTTGACCCCGAAACAATAGAGGATTTTCTCTTGTGTATCAAAGAGTTAGCAAAAAGTGGCACTACAATTTTGATGGTGACCCATAAACCTAATGATTTGTATTACGTAGACAAGGTTATCTTTTTGTCTAAAGGAGGTTATTTAACTTTTTATGGCTCAAAAAACGAGTATTTACCCTTTTTTGATGCTAAAAATGTGATTGAAGTCTACAGTAAAAACGGTTCAATAGAACAAGGGCAGGCATGGGCGAGAAAACTAAGCAGTGTATATCCGCCTTCGGGTTCAGTGAGTACACCTAACAATGCTATTGAAAAAACGCAACATGCTTCCTTTTTCAAACAATTGTATTGGTTAACGAGGCGGTACTTTAGCATCAAAACTAATGACAGAGCGAATACGCTGATTTTGCTGGCGCAAGCCCCCATTATTGCAGGGCTTATTGGTTTGATTTTCAAGGAATTTGAGCTAAGTGTATTGTTTTTGATGACCATTTCGGCAATTTGGTTTGGCACGAATAATGCGGCTAAAGAAATCGTAGGGGAGTTGCCCATTTATCGGCGAGAACGGATGTTTAACCTACGGATTTTACCTTATATTTTATCCAAAATACTTGTTCTGACTTTTTTCTCCTTTATACAAGTGCTTGTTTTTGTGGGTATTGTGTATTTATTAGTGGGAAATGATGCCATGCATATGGTTAGCTATTGGAACAATGTTTTAATGATGTGGTACATTTCCTTTTCTGCGACTTTGTTAGGTTTGGCAGTCTCGGCATTGGTGAATAGTACAGAAAAAGTAATGACCATTGTTCCCATTGTGTTGATTCCGCAAATTATGTTGGCAGGGGTGATTACGGCGATTCCCAAAAAGAGCGTAGTGGAGTTCGTAAGTTATTCCATGCTGTCGCGCTGGGGAACAGAGGGTTTTGCCTATGTTCAAGACTCGATTCGCAGCTTCTCCACCGCCCCGAATCAACCCGATTCCTTGATTTATCATACAGTTGATGCTATAGAGTTTATGAATTTGCCCAATACGATGGATTTCCCCAAAGAACTTGCCCTCAACGTATACGCCATTACCGTTATCAATATCCTTGTATTTTTGATAATTTGGTGGGCTTTGAAAAGAAAGGATACATTGTAGTTGGAGAGAAGTTAAGTACTATTTGTGTGATTAAATTAATGAAAGTCAATACTTTAGAACAAAATTGTGCATAATTAATTAGTGCTTGACACTTAGAGCATGGAATTTAGAGCCTAGATTTTTTTATTAACCAATAAAAAAACTCACAACCCTCAACTAAAAACTCACAACTCAAAAAACTCACAACTAAAAACATCTAAACTCAAAACTTATAAATGATAGGTACAACAGATTTTACCACAGAAAAAGCCGTAGAAATGGAGTGGGCGTTATTGCCTGCTTTGTTGAAAGAATGGCATGAGGAAACTTGGTTAAAAGAGCGTTTAGTAGAATCGGTACAACGAGAATTTGCGCTATTGGATAATCCAGATTTTGGGCAGCAATTTTACCAGTACTGTCAACTCAAAGGCACACAGGCAAGTGATTATATGTACAAATGTTGGCAACTGTCGGATGGCGGAACAGTTATCACTTCCATTCGATTTTTTGGCACGAATTTGGCCAAACCTTTTGTAGAGTTAGTGCATCGAGATTTTCATATTGATTCAATAGTGCATTTACAAAGCGTTGCTAATGAGGTGTATGAATACCATAAAATTTTCAATCCAAAATATTTGCGTTTATTTGATGGGCAAGGCATTTTTTCTGATGAGGAGGAAAATATTAGCTATGATTTGCATTATGTGGCTGCACCTATAAGCTTTATTAAGCAATTGCCCCTACCACAGCGATACAATGATCTACAACTCACTATTCCTAATTCAATAGACCTGTTTTACGAAAAATATAAGCATAGCTTTGAGCAATTATTGGTAGAACAGCCACACTATAAAGAACTGATCAGTTTAGAATCAAAGGAGGATTTGTTCCAGTTACTGGCTCAAAAAACGCTGTTTTGTGTGGAAATTGATGGTCAGTGGGCAGGATTAGTAGCAGCTGAACAGCGTCAAGAACAATATTTGCGAGGTTTTTGTGTTATTGAAGAACTGCTGGATAAGGAATGGCGTGGGCAGGGCTTTGGAGTGGCTCTACAACGGCATTTAATTGAGCGGTTACCTGCACAAGACAATGACCTAATTTATGGCACAATTGATGACAAAAATATGCCTTCTCTTAAAACAGCCTTTCGTGTAGGACGAAAAAGTATAGGCAAGTATGTGTTTTGTAAAATGCTAGAAGCTATGTAGATAACAGACTGCTGTTAGATTGTTATGGAAAATAAATTTGTGTAAAAAATAGAATATCAGTGCTTTAATTTGCTTTTTTTGAAAAAAGAAGAAAAAAGCTTGTAATTGAAAAAAAATTAGAACAAATTATTTTGCAATTTTTTAAATTATTTTTTAGTTTTATTACCTAAAATGCAACTTTTTTACTAATTTTGAGTTAATAATAAAGGATAGCATTGAATTATGTAATTTATTAATACTCGCCTGTGCCTAAAAGAAGCATTTGACAGTCATTTCAACATAGCAGAAAACAGTTTGTTTCTAACTCTAATGTGCTTCAGTTATACAATCATTATCATTTAGAACTTCATTTTTTAACTGCTAGTAATTACTACACAATAATTAAACGGGACTCCTTGTTTGATTAAAACAATGAAAGTCAAT
>JAHDHV010000528.1 GCA_020631155.1 Bacteroidota bacterium
AATCACCAATCACCAATCACCAATCACCAATCACCAATCACCAATCACCAATCACTAAGGTCAAACTACCTCATACCCCAAACTCGGCTGCAACCATTTTTCCATTTTCGCCAAACTAAGAGCCTTCCGTTGAGCGAGATCGCTTACTTGGTCTTTGGCTACTTGTCCGATGCCAAAATAGGTGCTTTCGGGATGGGAAAAGTAAAATCCACTGACGGATGCTGCTGGATACATGGCGCAACTTTCGGTCAATTTCATGCCTGTATTCGTCTCTACATCAAGGAGTTGCCAGATGGTTTGTTTCATGGTATGGTCGGGACAGGCAGGGTAACCGGGGGCAGGGCGAATGCCTTTGTACTGCTCTTTAATAAGTTCGTTATTGTCCAACTGCTCATCGGTAGCATAACCCCAAAATTCTTTTCGCACACGCTCATGCATCCGTTCTGCAAAGGCTTCCGCTAAACGGTCTGCCAGCGATTTTAGAAGAATGGCGTTGTAATCGTCTTGCTCTGCCTCAAATTTTTTGACCCATTTTTCGATGCCAATGCCTGTTGTTACGGCAAAAGTACCAATGTAGTCTGTTTGTCCACTTTCTTTGGGTGCAATGAAATCTGCGAGGCTGCGGTTCGGTAAGTTTTTGGCTTTTTTCACTTGTTGTCGGAGGCAGTGAAAAGACAGTTCCATTTCTTCTGCTTGAACGGCAATTGTGTCATCTTCCACAACCTGAGCAGGGAAAATGCCGATAACAGCGCGCGCCGTCAGCCATTTTTCCTCAATGATGCGTTCCAACATTTTTTGAGCATCTTCAAATAATTGTGTGGCTTGTTTGCCCACTTTTTCATCTTCTAAAATAGCAGGGTATTTGCCTTTTAATTGCCAACTACTGAAAAAAGGTGTCCAATCAATATATTGAGCCAATTCTTTTAGAGAATAATGATCAAAAACTTGGATGCCTGTAAAATTAGGGGTAGGCGGTGTGTAAGCATCCCAATCAATTTTAAATTTATTGCTGCGCGCCGCTTCAATAGGAATTAAATTTTTCCGTACATTTTTTTTGGCGTGTCTATCTCTAAAATTGGTGTATTTTTCTTTAACTTCTTTTACAAAATTATCTTTTTTATCGCTTAATAAAGCCTGCACCACAGGCACACTACGCGAAGCATCTTTTACGTGTATGGTCGCACCGCTATATTTCGGTTCAATTTTCACTGCCGTATGCATTTGACTG
Source organism: Bacteroidota bacterium (assembly GCA_020631155.1). GTDB lineage: Bacteria > Bacteroidota > Bacteroidia > Chitinophagales > UBA2359 > JAHDHV01. The sequence goes on from JAHDHV010000528.1 coordinate 1,229, forward strand.
GTAGTAGCACCGCCAATCAATAATGGAATGTCAAAACCTTGCCGTTCCATTTCGCTGGCCACATCCACCATTTCATCCAAAGAAGGGGTAATCAAACCACTTAAACCGATGACATCTACCTTTTCTTCCTTCGCTGTTTTCAGGATTTTAGCAGTCGGCACCATCACCCCCAAATCAATGACTTTATAGTTGTTACACGCCAATACCACGCCCACAATATTTTTTCCAATATCGTGTACATCACCTTTTACGGTTGCCATCAAAATTTTGCCTTGCTCTTGTCCTGTATTGCCACTTTTCAGCTTTTCTTCCTCAATAAACGGCTGCAAATAAGCCACCGACTTTTTCATTACTCGTGCACTTTTGACCACCTGTGGCAAAAACATTTTCCCTGAACCAAATAAATCACCAACCACATTCATACCGTCCATCAAAGGCCCTTCAATGACGTGTAAAGGCTTATCGTATTTTTGTCTAGCTTCCTCCGTATCTGCTTCAATATGGTCAACAATTCCTTTGACCAATGCATGTTTTAGGCGTTCTTCCACCGAAGTTTTGCGCCAAGTATCGTCTTTTACGCGCTTTTTGCCCTTGCTTTTTACCGTTTCGGCAAATTCCACTAGGCGTTCTGTCGCATCCTCGCGGCGATTTAACAGCACATCCTCTACCAATTCCATTAAATCTTTTGGCACTTCTTCATATACTTCCATCATACCCGCATTAACGATTCCCATATCCATACCAGCCTGAACAGCATGATATAAAAAGGCTGCGTGCATGGCTTCGCGCACAGGGTTATTTCCCCGAAAAGAAAAAGAAACATTGCTCACACCACCGCTAACACTGGTCAATGGCATTTGTTGTTTGATTTGTCGAGTGGCTTCAATAAAGGCAATGCCGTATTCATTATGCTCCTCAATACCCGTTGCAACGGCGAAAATATTGGGGTCAAAAATGATGTCTTGCGGTGGAAAACCTACTTTTTGGGTTAAAATATCGTAACTGCGCTGGCAAATTTCGACCTTTCGCTGAATCGTATCCGCTTGTCCATCTTCATCAAAAGCCATTACAATGACGGCAGCACCGTATTTGCGTACTTTTTTGGCTTGCTCAATAAATTGTTCCTCGCCTTCTTTTAGGGAAATGGAGTTCACGACTCCTTTGCCTTGCAAGCATTTTAAGCCTTCTTCAATCACCGTCCATTTAGAAGAATCTACCACAACAGGCAGCTTAGAAATATCTGGTTCTGAGGCAATTAGGTTGAGAAAATGGCTCATAGAGGCTTCGCTATCTAGCATTGCCTCATCCATATTGACATCAATCAACTGTGCGCCGCCTTCCACCTGATGACGTGCAACAGATAGGGCTTCCTCAAATTTAGATTGCTTGATGAGTCGGGCAAATTTACGACTACCCGTAACATTGGTTCGCTCGCCAATATTCACAAAATTGCTTTCTGGAAAAACCGTAACAGGCTCCAAACCACTTAATCGCAAAAATGGCTGATTTTCAGGAATTTGTCTAGGCGCAATTCCTTCGACATGCTGTAATATATGAGCAATGTGATCAGGAGTTGTGCCACAGCATCCGCCCACGATATTAACAAAGCCGCTACGGGCAAAATCTTCAATTAAACAAGCCGTTTCATGTGGCTGCTCATCGTATTCACCAAAGGCATTGGGTAGACCTGCATTGGGATAACAACTCACATAACAATCGGCTATCTTAGACAATTCGGCGAGATAAGGACGCATTTCATTAGCTCCCAAAGCGCAATTTAAGCCCACACTAAATAAAGGGGCATGACTGATGGAATTGAAAAACGCCTCTACTGTTTGCCCCGATAAAGTTCGTCCGCTTTGGTCGGTAATTGTTACAGAAACCATCAATGGAATACTTTTTCCCGTATCCTCAAACAATTGTTGAATGGCATAAAGGGCAGCCTTACAATTGAGCGTATCAAACACCGTCTCAACGAGTAATGCATCTGCGCCGCCGTCCATTAATCCCTTCGCTTGTTCGTAATAAGCATCTTTAATTTCATCAAAAGTAACCGCACGATAAGCAGGTCTGTTGACATCAGGAGAGATGGAAGCAGTCACGCTCATTGGACCAATTGCACCAGCCACAAAACGTGGTTTGTCGGGTGTTTTTTCGGTCATTTCTAGGGCTACCTTTTTAGCAATTTTTGCAGCCTCAAAATTTAGCTCATAGGCTAAATTTTCTAATTGGTAATCACGCTGCGAAATGGAAGTACTATTAAAGGTATTGGTTTCAATAATATCCGCCCCGGCATCCAAATATTTTTGATGGATTTCGGCAATGATGTGCGGCTGCGTAATACACAGTAAATCGTTATCGCCTTTTAAGTCTTGTGGATGATTTTTGAAACGCTCGCCTCTGAAATCGGCTTCGGAAAGTTTGTAGGATTGGATGAGTGAGCCCATCGCACCGTCTATGACTAGGATGCGATATTTAACGGCATCTTGAAGATTTCTATTCATAAGCATTTGTGGCATAGACGCAAACAAAGTATTGTATTTGTGTCTGTACTCTTATTAGTTTGTGAAAAAATAAAATTCATGCAAGCCAAACAATAAGCAAATCCGCTTGCAGATAACGATACCTCAACGCATTAGGTCTAACATTTGTTGACTGTTAGGTAGAATTTGTTGGGTAATGTTTGGTAAAAATATCGGGCAAAGTTACCGTAATTATGATTAAGGAACAAAATTTTTTGG
>JAHDHV010000045.1 GCA_020631155.1 Bacteroidota bacterium
TTTGGACTTTTGGACTTTTGGACTTTTGGACTTTTGGACTTTTGGACTTTTGGAAGTTAAAAAGCCATTATTTTTGTTTTATAAAAAATTTATTTTTCATTATTATGAAATATTAGATTTATAAAACTGATGTACAAATCCACAAATCACGAATCCACAAATCACAAATCCACGAATCCACGAATCCACGAAATTTACTCTAGTAATTTAAAATGAACGCTATCACAGACTTTTACGCTGGCACTCATGGCAACACGCCGTTCTTTTTTGCCATCAAAAACAGTTAGTGCAGCTGTATTAGGGGGGCGGCTTCCTTCATTATGGGCATACAAAACAAGGTAATTATCTCCATTTAAATCAATATTTAGGGCAATTTTTTTCTTACTTTTTTTCAAAGCATAATTTTGCAACAGCCATTCCCCGTTAAAAAATAGCGAAATGGTATCGCCATCTACCGTTTCGGAATCCCAAACTTGGAGTTCTACTTTAGGGCTGCGAATGTATACTCTTTTGCCTGCTTTTACAGTTCTTTCGCCCAGTTTTTCAGGTATTTTTCGCTGGTTAAAAATCAACTTAGGAATAGGCACTTTTTGAGGTGTAATCACCTGTTTTTCAACAATTTCTGCCTTTTTTATACTTGCCATTTGAATGGTTTTAATGTTGGCTGTTTTTGTAGGTATTTTTACTAGAGGAGCCGTTTTTTGAGGTATTGTATTATCTTCTTTATTTTCTTTTTCCTCTTCTTTAATAACTTTGGCCTCGTAGGCAGGCGCAACTTTAGGGCTTAATTCCGTTTTTGAAACAACTGCTTTTTCCGCTTTTTTTACAGGAAGTTCGATTCCAAAACGAGTATCTAATTCTGTAACTGTTTCTTCTACTCGCTTTTTGGGAGTAAGTTTTTCTGTTTGTTGTGCTACTGATATTTCTTTTGATTCAGGCTTATTTACAATAGGTTCCTGTATAATTGGTTTAGGTGGGGTAGGAATAGTATCTTTTTTTATTGTAAGATATTTTTTTGCTGTACAACCGTTAATATCCGTAACCATCACATAAGGAATCTCTATCAATATTTTTCCAACCGCTTTTTCTCGAATATCTGCCCTAATTTTTTCCGTAATTTGCTCATAAAATACCTCCATCTGCTCCCCTCCGACTACATTAAATTCGCCACTTTGCTCATTAATTTCTTCTGCACCAATCACGAAAACAGAACCACTTGCATAACTATAAGGTGATGTTCCTCCGCTCGCAACCCCTTCAAACTTCCCCCCCCCTAAATTATGGTAATCCCTGATAAACAAGCGATTAGGATTTTTTAAGGTTATATCCTTCACCATCTGTTTACCCGATTTACTGGTAATAGTCACAAAATAGGTGCCTGCTTCGAGTAACCTTTGTACATGTGATGTTCCTCCATTTGACCATAAAAAAGAATGAACACCGCCATCATTTACCTTAATAGAAATGCTACCGTCTGCTTTTCCATAACAAGATGGGGAAAGACGCTCAATTTCTACCCCTCTGATATGTCGGGTATCGCGTTTTTGAGCTTGTGAAAAGCTGGGAAAAAGCAATATAAATAGTAAAGAAATAAAGCTACAGTAGGAAAGTAATAGTAGGTAGTTAGTTTTCATAAAAAAATACGAATTAGAAATTACGAATTGCTGCTTAATAATGCTCTGACGATTTGGCTGACTCTATATATACAATCTGGCATCAAAAAACTCAAAACCACAACTCAAAATTACTTACCAAACCATCCCTTCAATTTGCCCATCAGTCCTCCTTTATCAGATGCTACCTCTCTTTTAGAAGGTTGCTTACTCTTTTCTTCATTAACTTCTTCTATGGCATCTGTAATACTATCTATCAAGGCTTCGTCCTCTGTTTGTTGGGCATAGGGCAGTGCTTTTTCATAGCTACTCAAAGCTGCTTCCCATAGTTTATCTTCCTGATAAACAAAGCCTGCTTGTAAGTAGCGGTTTGCCACCTCATAGTGATTATCTGCTTTTGCAAAAGCTTCCGCAGCCTTCTCATAGTGTTCACCCGATGTTTGATAATTGCTTTTTTGCTCTGATAAATGTGCAATACGAGAGTGACTGAGCGCGAGGGATTCCCATTTTTCGGACTGTTCAAAATACTGAATAGCGACTTCATAACTTTGTATGGCTTTGTCTTCTTTCCCGTGTTTGATAAGGATTTCACCGATAATTTGATAAATAGAACCTTTTTCCTCTGTAGCATCTGTTTTTTCATAGCCTTCCAAAGCGGTTTGGTAATTGGCTAAAGCATCTTGATACTGTTCTCTATGTAAATCAATATCTCCAAAAGAAGTATATACCGAAGCCCATTCCTTCCAATCTTCCTGATTTTCAGATAGTTCTATAGCTTTATCCAAATGTTCATAGCATTGTTCATCATTGCCTTGACCAACATACACCAAGCCCATTCGGTGATGAACTTTGGCAAAATGCTCTGTTGCTTCTAAGCCTGTATACAATTGTAAGGCTTGTTGATGTAGACTAAGGGCTGTTTCTAATTGGCTCATGCGTGCATGGGTGCGCGCTAATTCATAACTAGCCTCTGCTTTTTGAATATCTGTATTCTCAAAGCTATCAAGAAGTTCTAATGCTTTTTGCAAATGCGTTTGTGCAGCTTCAGCTTGTTCTTCTTCGTGTTGACGTTCTGCAAGTTGTTGGTGTAATTTGATTTGCTCCGCAACTTGTGTTGCTTCTAATTGTGCTAATTCTGCTTCTAAGGTTTCTATAGTTGGCATGTCTGTTTAGTTTTTAGTATCTAAATAGATGTGAGATTTGAGACTTGAGATTTACCAAGTATAAGTGTCTCCATAAAAAAATTTAGGAATTATTTTTTCGAAAAACAAAAAACCAATTTTACAAAAAAAAATGGAATTAAGTGTCAGGTACTCATTAATTATGCAAAATTTTTGTTCTGAAATATTTACTTGACTTGTTTCGTGAGAACGAGTCTATTGATAAAAGAACTAGTTGGCAACTCACCATTCCCAAATTTTATATCTTAAACACCCTATCTATCACAAACAAAAGGGCACAAAAAAACTCCTGTGATATAATATCTACAGGAGCCTTTACTTTACACTAAACAAAAAATTACCAGTACTCAATCGTCATCAGAATCATCTTTAATCAATAATTCCGTTAGTCTTCCTTGCATTTTTTTGGGAGAACGATTCCTCAAATCCTGCAAGTGTACATTCATTCTCAAAGGGCGCTTCATTAATTTCATGACTATTGAACTTTTGAATAAGATGAATTCTGTAATCATATACGGGACTTTTTTTATTTTGTTAGGAATTTCATGCTTTTTTCTCAAAAAAACTCACTTAATGACATTTTAATGACAAAAAACATACTATTTTACTAAAAAAAAGACTTTTTTTTTTGTAAGGGGCTTTTTTGGGTAATGGGTGGGTAGATAGTAAGTGAAATTAGAAAGATAGCAGTACAACCATATAACACTAAAAAAGGTTTACAAACATACATTTTTATTTTTTCAATAAAAAAAGTGCGGCCTCAAAAATAATTGAGCACCGCACTGTTCATCGTTCCAACTAACTTTTAAAACTTTTGTAATGGGAGATGTAAGATTTAAGACACAAGACGTAAGATGTAAGACGTAAGATGTAAGATGTAAGATGTAAGATTTAAGACACAAGACGTAAGATGTAAGATGTAAGATTTAAGACACAAGACGTAAGATTTAAGACACAAGACGTAAGATGTAAGACACAAGACGTAAGATGTAAGACACAAGACGTAAGATGTAAGACACAAGATGTAAGATGTAAGATGTAAGACGTAAGATTTAAGACACAAGACGTAAGATGTAAGATGTAAGATTTAAGACACAAGACGTAAGATATAAGATGTCTTAAATCTCAAGTCCCATATCTAACAACTCTACTGCTTCACCTCTTTTTTGTATTTACACAATAAATCAAAGTGTTTGTCTCGTATATTAAGTTTTCGTGCAACGCTGTAGGTGATACGAATAGCTGTTTTATTGCCCAAATTCGGCAATCGTCCTATACATTTTAAACTTAAAGAGCGTTGATTCATAGGATTAGTGACCTTAATGGTAGAGCCTACTTTTGCATAACGATGCAGACAATAGGCATTTAATTTTTCAGGGTTTTCCTCTACAAAATAAGAACCTAACTCCTTTTGTCGCACACTCACCAACTTCACTTTAGGTTTTGGTGGTGGTTTTGGTTTGCTTTCTTTTTTCTTAGCTGCCTTCTTTTTAGGCGGTGTTTTAGCCTTTGGTTTAGAGGTCGTTTTTTTCTTAGGTTTTGGTTTAGAAGTTGTTTTTTTCTTAGGTTTTGGTTTCGACTTAGGTTTAGAAGTTGTTTTTTTCTTAGGTGGCTTATAGCTCGTTTTCTTCTTAGGTTTTGGTTTAGGAGCTGTTTTTTTCTTGGGTGGCGTATAACGTGGCTTGCTAGGCTTCGCATAACGAGGCGGTGGCGGTGCTGTTACAATTGGTTCGCCTTCTTCTGATTTAAATACCACATAATCATTAGAGGTGTTTGGTTGAATGGCATTGCCCGTATAAGTCCCTTCTCGAATTGAGTTAAGTATGGTAATTTTCGCTTTTATTTCTTCATGAATAGCCATTTCCTCTTTGTAAACGCGCGTGATGTCATTATAAGTCAAATGTGGATTAGATTTTACCGCATCTAGGCTATCCAAGCGGTGTTGCAAAACAGAAAGATAAGCACTCAAATCACTCACACTGCTAAATTCACTACGTGGGGCTGGTGGCGTATAAGTAGTTGCAGGTGGCGTACTTGGTGTAGTATAAACGGGGGCTGGTGGAGGCGTTGACGGATTATAAACTGGAGTTGGGGCTGGAGCAGGCGGATTATAAACTGGAGTAGGCGGTGGTGTATAGGTAGTTGATGGTGGTGGCACAGGTATATATTTAGGCGCGGGGGCTGTAGGTTCAGGTCTAGGAACAGGTGTATATCTAGGTACATTCGCTTCCGCAGGTGGTGTATATACTGGGGCTGGAGTTGGGGCAGGTGGTGGTGGCATAATAACTACAGCCTCCGCTTTAGGAGGAGTAGGTGGTGGCGGCCCGACATACTCAGGGGCAGTTGGCACTTCTTGCGGCACTCTGTCAATCACTACTCGCGTATCTTCGACAGGCGGCGGTGGCGGCGGCTCATAAGTTTTGGCAGTTCCAATCTCTACCCATTCACCAGTGTTAGAGGTGGGTATTGGCGGTGGTGGTGCTTGGTGTGAGTCAGTTGGTGTACCAATTTCTACCCATTCTCCTTCTTGTTTATTATTATTATTGGTAGGGAAATTCTGATCGACGGCCACAGGTTGCTCGCTTGCAGGTGGCGGCGGTGGTGGGGTGAATGGCTCATTGGCTGGCGGCACACTTTGTTTACCCACAATAATGGGTTGTCTCTGCTGTTTGGTATGTGGATTATCGGGTAATTGATTAGGGGTAACGGGCTTAATTACCCGTACATCTTTAACAACTTTGCCGCGGACGCGCTCAGGTTGTTGTTGTTGAGTTGTTATTTGTTTGCTATTACTACAAGCGGAAACTGTAAGTAGCAAAATCATTAATTTGAATAACAGAGATTTTTGCATAACTACCTTTTTATCTTTGCCTTTTTATGAGAAATAAATATATCATTTTTACTTACTTTGGTTATTCAACAGAGACACATTAATTATCATTTTTATTATTCTTAATAAATAGTATAGATTTTTTTAATTGCTTACTTTTTCTAACATTCTATTTTATAGTAAGTAGCTGAACAAGTAATGAACACTTAGTATTGTTGTAAGTAGTTGATAATAAATTAGTTATCTCAAATCTTATTTTTATACTTGTGCTTATTTACTTATTTGCAAGCAAAATTTGTGTAAATCTCACTGATAACCAGTCTTTTGTAAATGTTTTTTGGAGAGTGTATGTGTATGAAATACTTCTGTTGTTCCACACTAAAGTAGACGGACGTTGCCCATAGATGGTTTAAGATAAACCTTATATCTAAGCCAAAAACTATACCGAAGGTTTCCTTTATCAACACATCTTTACCTCCTATTGACAAAAGTATTTAAAAATGTTTTTGCTTTGACAAAATACGCGCTCTAATAAAAATTGCTTGTTTTATAAATGGCAGGTTTTCACAAATCTATTGATAATCAATTTATTATAGGTAATAGAAGTGTCATTTATTTTTCTTACTGCTGTTTAGACTTTTAGCTTTTTAGACTTTTGGCTTTTTAGCTGCTAAAAACCAGATATTAGAAGTTAGAAGGTTAGATTAATCATTTGTAGATTTGTAATTTGTAATTAGATGTTTTTTTGCCTGAGCATATGGCATATATTCATCTTAAACCATTAAAAGTCAAAAACTTATGATTTACAAAAAACCAAAATAACTTTCATTTTTCAACTTTCCTTTTTCTATTTAACCCTATTTCAAATTGTAATTTTATAGCCTTCCAAACTCTACTCTATTAGACTTGTTCGGCTGAGGCAGATTGGTGGGAAAATTGGGCTATTTTCGACCACTTGAAGGTTTTTTGAGGGCGCATCCCATTAGCTACGTAACCGAAAAAAGGCTATCAAGTGGGAAGAAAAGAGCCAATTTTAGCCCAATGATACTCGCCGAACAAATCTATTATTAATAACAAAAAAAGCGAAACAATGTGCAATCAGCAACATCATTTCGCTTTCTTGAAAAGGAATAAATATTAAACTAACATTTAATAAGCTTCCTGATAGTCAGTTAATTATTTTTTTTAAAAAAAATAATTAAAATTATAAATCAGCGTCTTTAATATTTCCTGCAAAATCAAATAAGAGTGAAAAACGCAGGGTATTGTCTAATGGATTGCGTTGTTGTGCAGTTGTTGGAATTAGGTAGGAGAAATTCAAACCAAATACACTGTACTTTAAGCCTAAGCCGACTGTTACATACTTGCGATTGCCCTTGAGTCGGTGTTCGTTGAAGTGTCCTGCACGAACTGAAAATTGATTGTTATACCAATATTCCACTCCGATTGAATACATAAATTCCTGTAACTCTTCTGAAAAACCGCCGGGCGCATCGCCAAACGAGCCAAATACACCGCTTAACAATGATTTTTCTCTATGTGCATTAGAAGAATCGGCTAGGTCGGGAGTAGGCACTAACAGCTTATTGATGTCTAAAGCAAAGGTTAAGCTATTGTGTTCATCAAAGTTCATGGTTAAGGCAGAGCCAATCCCTAAGTTAACAGGAATAAAGTCTCTGGTGCTTGTTTCGCTGTAAGATACTTTGTTACCGATATTGGTAACGGCTGCGCCCAATGCTAGTTTAGCATCATTTCCAAAAAGAGACATTTCATCATTTTGAAAAAAGAAAGATATATCAGCAGCTACGGCATTAGCGGGTTTTACTAAGTTACCGCTTCCTACTTCTTGCCCTCTAGCTAGGTCGGAGCGCACATATTTTAAGGTAATGCCTGCTGAAAAATTATCTGATAATTTACGAGCATATCCTAAGTCAAAAGCAAATTCATTTGGCTTGAAAAAACCTGCTGGCTCCCCAGTAATGGTGGTAAAATTGATTTCGCCCAGCGAAAAGTACCTTAGTGATATACCAATGGCTTGTAAATCATCTAATTTTTTGTAACCAGATAGGTAAGCAATATAGATGTCATCTACTAATTCTCTAAGCCAAGGGGTATAGGTTAGCCCTACACCTGCTTCGCTAGTAGCAAAGGCGAGCTTAGAAGCATTGTGATACATAGCTCCAACATCAGGTGAGATAGCGATCCCCACATCTCCCATGCCACCTGTTCTACCATCGGGGTTAATCCGTAGAAATGGGATAGAAGTAAATACTGCATTGACCCTGCCATCTAATTGTCCTGGGTCGTTCACTTGTGCCAATAGAGGCCCGCAGCAGAGTGTCCACGCCATTACACCTGCAATAATGTTTTTATAAAACTTCATAATCAAAAATTGTTATTCACAAATTACAAATTTAAATAGGAGGAATGGGGCTATACCATGAACTGTCCGACTTTATTTATGGAACAGTGCTTGCGTAACTCATTCGTTATCAACATCTTGTAAAAAAGAAAAACATTCCAATCCACTGAATAATCATTTGTTTCAGTAGTTTCTAGCCCAAACAATACTTACCTTTACCCATTCCTAGATCGCAGATTATTCAATTGCGTGTAACTGTGTTATCATGTAATTTCTTTGGTTAAAAAATGGAGTTTTTGTACAGTTGATAATGTAACAGCAATTACTTTGAGTTATATTATCTATCCGTTCAGATTTGTAAAGGTAAACGATTTCAATGAAAAAATAAATAATATGCTGTAAACTTGACGTATCCTTTCTAAATAATTGGATATTTGTCCGTAATTTTCTCTTTAAGACGTTTTTTTTACCCCTGAACGTTGTATTTGGCTTTTTTAGACTTTTAGATTTTGGGATCTTTGACAGCTCAGATTTTAGAAGTTCGTTTTTTTATCTAAAAATCATAAATACACAAACAAAACCCGGCGAAACTAAAAACTCAAAACCATAAACTTCAAACTCACAACTATCTTGGAGTTTGGAAGGTTGCAAAGTTACAAGGTTTTAAAGTTTTCACTTTTTTTTAATAAATTCTAAAGCAAATACTTTTTTACTTGCTAATCATAGATGTACAAAATTTAAAGAAATTGTTATTGCTTTTATTAATGAAATAAAAGGCGAAAAGTCAATTTAGCTCCAAACTCTAAAACTATCCTGTTATTTTAAAATCACTAACTTTTGAATTTTATGAGCACGACTTAAATCATTGGTAGAGTGAACATTTAACTTATAAACATATACACCTTTACCAATTTTATTACCAAAATCATCTAAGCCATCCCATATAATATCGTCTACTCTAAAACCATCTGAAACAATGTTTTGCTGTATGGTTTTGATCACTTTTCCACCAACCGTAAAAATTTGTATGGTCACCACCAGATTATCCCCAGGGCGGTTGTGTTCAAACCAAAAAGCCGTTTGTTCCGTAAATGGATTGGGATAATTCATCACATTGGTCAAGGCCATTTCTGCGCTTTCTGCTACTACAAATTCTGTATAACCTTTTCCAGAATTATTATTTACATCCCATGCTTTAACAGCAATAGAATGTATACCGGGTTCTAAATCATTTAACTGATAACTCACCTCTCCTTCTGTATAACTATCCAGTGCTGCTTTATAATAGTTGTTTAATACCAGTTGATTGGCATTGTCTTCGTCTACAGTAGCGGTAATATCATGGCCGATGCCATTGCCTACGGTGTTAATGCCACTGTCGTCTTTCAATTTCACAATTAAAATCGGATCGGCATTGGTTAAGCCGCCAAATACAAATTTGTCATTATTCAAAAAAAGCTCAATATCAGGTGGAGTATCATCATTTGCGGCTTCGTCAGAAACCCCTCCTATCACCAATTGTTCGCTAATACCATGAGCATCACTTACTCCATTTTCTGCATAAAAACTAATACGTCCACTCCCAAATTGATAGGCAATGTCTTTGGGTACGATAAAGGAAAATTGAAAAGCTCCATTTCTTACGCTTGCTTTTCCCTTAAAAATAATGTTGCGCCGAACATCAAACTCTGCAACTCGGCTACCGCTATTACCGCCTGGCCCTGGTGTAGCGGCATCTTGCCCTAGCGTTTTTAGGGTAACTTTTTTATCAAAAATAGTTGGGTAAATGGTGCCATTGAAATTCTCCAGAAGCTGCTCGTTGGCATCTACTATTTGCCCAGCAATAACTACTTTAGACAAGGCACTTAATGTATCAGCAGTGATGACACTGGTATCTACTACCTGCCCATTGATGCTTGTGGCTTGAACCCGATATTTTGGATAGTTGAGCACTAAAGCGGGATCGCCTAGTAGCGTAAATTTGCGATTGTTGCGTCCTGCGTTTATGGCATCATTTTTTGCTTTTCGGGCAATGTATCCAAGTGCAGGCATTTGCCCAGTAACGGAATCTATAGGAGCAAAAAGTCGTTTTAGAAATTTTTCGTTGAGTAATTTATTGGAATCAGCAAAAACCAGCCGCATCGTTGTCATAATGGCAATAGCACCACCTTTAGCACTTAAAATCAACTCCTCCCCTGCCGAAACTTTTTCAGGATCATCATAACGGCTAAAACTACAGGTTGCGGTAATAAAAAGGGGTAATTTATCTAAATTTGACCATTTTTGAATGTCTGTTGTGCTTAATACACGCTCTTGCGCCCAGCCATTTTCCCCACCATGCCCTACATAATTAATAATGAATGAGCCATCAAATATTTTGTCATTAATGGCTTGATTAACAGCAGGATAGCGTCCTCCACCGGGTGTTATAATTTGCTGGTAAGCATCAAAATAAACTTTATCTATATTGTAAATTGAATTTTCCAGCGTTTTATCAATATGCGTTTGAGCATGATTGAAGTGTAAATTTCCATCTTCATCATCAGCAAAAAAAGTGATGTTATTGCGCCAATCACCTAACGTTTGTGGTTGATGGTAATGGATGATTTTATCCACAACGCCTTGCGCTTCCGCAGCGTTTCGGGCAGGAATCCGCCCAATGCCTATATCCAAACCGATGCTCAAACTTAACAAGTTCGAGCCTTCATTATCATCCAAAAAACCAAAATAATCGTCTGTACAATAAGTATCTAGTTGGTCTAGTGAGGCAGCACTTTCATAGGTAGGAATGAGGTTGGTATTGCTGTTGTCATCAAATTTATTGTTTTTATAATCGTAAGAAGCATCACCAAATAATAAGAGATAGTCGAGCATTTTACTTTCATCTGTACCTGCTCGGTCGTAGTACATTTTTACATAGTCGCGAATGGCTGTAATATCGGGTGTACCAGAAGAAAATTCATTGTAAACCTGTTCAATTAATACTACCTTAACATTTAATTGATTGTTTTCTCTATGAAAATCAGCCAATTGCGTTGCAGGCTCAATAAGTTCAGGCGTGGTAATGATGATGTAATCAGGAAATTCCTCTGCATGTAGATTTTGACGTTCTACTTTTCCGATCGCTTCGGGCGCATAAAGATTACTTCCATCAAAAGCAATAAACTCCTTCAAGGTATCTGTAAGTATGACAAAGCTTTTTGTTGTACCATTGCCTGCTAAAGTCATTTGTTGAACGGCATTTATATTGCTTACTTCCCAAATTTGCAACTGCTCATTCACTCCACTTACTTCAAATTCTGTTACTTGGTCATTAGCTACCGATGCAGCATGTCTAAAAGCAAACTGTCCATTGGTATTGGAAAAACTTAACTGCCGATGTGCGTTAATAGCAATATAATCTAACCAGCCCTTTGCAGTAGGGTCTTCGCGATTGTAGGTAACATTAATGGTCAGGTTATCGTTGTTTACTGGAAAATTGATTTTTCGGGTAATGCTCTCTGCTGCATTTGGATAGAGTTCGTTTGGCACTCTAGGAACGGTATATTTGTCTAGTTGATTGCCATTGGCTCGCACAGTAAAACTGCTTGTAATACTACTAGAATTTGCCAATAAACGAGTTTGTAATTCAACAGATTGTGTTTCATCCAAATTAGGGAAGTTGAAAGTAAAATCTTGGGAAGTTTCAGCCGAAAACTCCTCGCCAAACCACCCTCTACCGCTTTTGGCAAAATTGCGGAGCTCGGTTTCATGGTAGGCATAATCGTTGAAAGTGCGAACCGTAACAGAGGGATTCATCGCCGATGCAATACGCTCAATGCGCTTCCCTGCACCTATGTCTACATTTAGAAAATAATAATTGTAATTGCTGTACGGATGCTGCTCATGCTCAAAATGCTTGTTTACATAAGTCCATTGATGTGGGCTTTTAGCATAAAACAGCACATAATCCCCTGCATCAAAAACATCATTGCCATTTTGGTCTACCGCTTGAAGTGGATTTTCTACTAAATCGTCATAGCGTTCTGTGCCTGCTAATTCGGGTAAGATGCTATTGCCATTACCATAAATACGGACATTAGAGAGGCGAATATTAGATGTATTAACACTTAAAGCTTGTAAAAAAGAAAGGTCTATTTTGTAAATGCCTGTTTCAGCGATTCTAAATTTGTAAAAATCGCCTTGATTAAGCACAGAATTATTGGTGTAGCTTCTATTTTTCTTTTTGGAAAATGAGGGCTCACTATTTTTTGTTGTAATAAGCAAATCAAAACTTACCAATTTTTCATATTGCCCAGTGAGGGCATTTTTTCGAATGGGAACAAAAGAAATCACTGCTGATGGTTGCTTTCGCTCATAGGCGGTGTCTGTTGTCACTTCAATTTCTGTAGCTATTTTCCCCTTGATTTGTGGAATATTTTTTGCTTGCATAGGAACATATTGTTCATTATGCAAGCTTGCCTCCCATTTTCCGATATTTTTTAGAGCTATTTTTTTAAAAAAGATAGGAAAATGGTGTAGTCCATCCACATCAAAGGTAGCACCTTCAAAAGTAGGCATCTGAATCCTTTGCTGATTTCGTTCAATGGTTCGAGGGGTATCCAACCATTTTAATTCAATATGCTGTCTTACTGTCTGTTGTGCTTGACTGTTGAAAGGGCAAAACATCAGTAATAGAGCAATAAAACCAAATAATAAGGGTAAAGGTCTAAGCAACATGGTTGATAATTAATGGTTTAGGGCTGTATGTTTATTGGAGTTTGGAAGGTTACAAAGTTACAAAGTTACAAAGCTTTACTTTTTTTAATAAATTCTAAAACTAACACCTATTATCTTTTTAATCAAAAGCACATGAAATCTAATTAAATTATCATTTTTTTTATTAATTAAGATAAAAGGCAAAAAGCTAAGTTAGCTCCAAACTCTAAATGTTTATACCAAAAACAGTTTAGAATCGTAATTTTTTATAGCCAAAGCCTATAAGGTTTGCTTCGGCGCGAGGTGGAACCTCGCCCCTGTAATCTAGCAGATGTGAGGCTTTGCCTTGCTCCGAACCAAATTTGTAGCCTCTGGCTATACTGATAAAAACGAATAAAAAATTTAACAACTTTTGCTTTTATCCTGTTTTTGGTATATCAATGCTTAAGGGTTCGTTGATTTGTGATTCGTGTATCAATAGTTAAGTGATTTTATTTTAAAAAAAAATTCTAAAAAGCTAAAAACAGTTCTTTTTTTGCCTATAACTAAAGTAAACGATATTAAACACTAATTTA
The DNA here is from genome assembly GCA_020631155.1 of Bacteroidota bacterium. Lineage (GTDB taxonomy): Bacteria > Bacteroidota > Bacteroidia > Chitinophagales > UBA2359 > JAHDHV01. The sequence continues at coordinate 13,260 of JAHDHV010000045.1, forward strand.
TTGGTTTAGTCTATGAAAGTTGGTCAACTTGTTTGCTTTTTTGGTAAAAAAATTAAACTATGTACTTTTATTTTTCCAGAAGCGTTAGTTATTTTTAACCAAAACAGAACGTAAGTCTTTCAAGGATATTGCTTTAAATATGATAAAGCAGACGGTTTCCCAAAAAAATAAAAAAGCCTCAAAGTTGCTATTTTCTCTCAATTCATCAACAACCTCATAAGGAACTCATCATATGAAATTTCCAAAAAAAATTCTACCATATATTTGCCTGCTGTCAGTCAGTTGGCTACTGTGTCAAAGCATGGCTATTTCTACGGCTAAGGCACAAGACGTTGAATTTTCTCAATTTTATGCTGCCCCCCTTCATTTAAACCCCGCAATGATTGGCTTTACCGATCAGCCGCGTTTGGTGCTAAATTATCGCCATCAGTATCCTAGTTTTTCTAATGCCTATGTTACACTAGGGGCTTCTTATGATCAGCATTTTGAGGATGCCAATAGCAGTATTGGTATTTCTTTACTTGGTGATCGAGCAGGCGGCGGGCTATACAATACCTACATTGTCAGTGGTTTATATGCTTATCAATTAGAATTGAACGAAAATTTGCAGTTGAAGGCAGGCGCGCAGGCTAGTTATATCCAACAATCGCTCAATTGGGGTGATTTGGTATTTCCCGATATGATCAACCCACTAACAGGCGAGCCTGATTTGGTGTCTACACAAGTAGCTCCCGACAGAACGGCTCTTTACAAACTAGATTTTTCGCTTGGTGTAGCCGCTTATACAGATAAATTTTATATCGGTGCTGCCTTCAAACATGTTACAAGTCCAGAATTGTCTTTTTACAATGAGAACACCGATGCAGCTAATGTACTAAAAATGCGAGTTACTTTCCATGTTGGACGAGTATTTTACTTTAGTCGAAAAGATGTGTTGGGCAGAAGTCGCTTTTATGTCAATCCCAATATTGCATTCACTAATCAGGGAAAATTCAATCAATTTAACGCCAATTTGCAATTTGGAAAAGGAGCAATATTTGGCGGTGTTGGCATAAAACACGCCATCAGCAATATGGATGCGTTCACTGCCTTAGTTGGTGTGCGTTCAGGAGCGTTCCGAATTGGCTATTCCTACGATTTCAACCTTGCTGCACTAGCTACAAATGCAGGCGCGCATGAAGTATCTTTAACGCTAGATTTTGGGCAAACTCGTTATGCCGAAAGACAAAGGCGAAGAAATTCTTCTGCTAAATGCCCAGAAACGTTTAGATAAAAAAAAATCTGACAAAAAAATGAAGTATCAAAAAAATAGATAGATTGCAATTGCGTTTAAAAAAGCGACAAGCTGTTGTTAGGTGAAATAGATAAGTGTGTAATGTATCTATTTTAAAAAAAAGCTCTTATTTTTGTGTGGCTGAAATGCTTGTTGTAGCGTCTTTAGAATGGAGACAAAAAATAATAAAGACGTACTAGAGCGGAGTGCTATCAATCAATCAATCAATCAATCAACAATTTTAGGAATACTTCCGTTTTTGTATATAGTTTCAAATAAATCAAAAATCTCATATAAATGAAAAACTTGCTAAGGCATTCGTTTCAAATTGTGCTACTACTTTTTGCTATGGCTGTTACGTTTACCTCTTGTAGTAAAAAAGGAGCTTCTGACGCTACAGGTTGGTCGTATAATGACTCCAAATGGGGGGGCTTTACTGTTGCAGAGGAAAAAGAGCAGATAACTGGCCCTGGTCTGACTCTTATTCCTGGTGGAACATTCACTATGGGCAATGTGGAAGAAGATGTAATGTATGAGTTTCACAATGTTCCTCGAAGAGTAACTGTTTCTTCCTTTTATATGGATGAATCAGAGGTAACCAACTTGCACTACCGCGAATACCTTTATTGGTTGCGCCGTATTTTTGGGGAAAGCTACCCTGAGTTACTCCGAAAAGCTTTACCTGACACCCTAGTTTGGTTAGAGGAGTTGGCTTATAATGAACCTTTTGTAGAGTTCTACTTCCGTCATCCATCCTATAATGAATATCCCGTAGTGGGGGTGAGTTGGTTACAAGCTAATGAATATGCTAAATGGCGTTCTGACAGGGTAAATGAGATGTTATTGGTGAAAAAAGGCGTACTGGATCACGATCCAAATCAGTATGGTGCAGAGCACTTTAATACCAAATCTTATTTACTAGGACAATATGAAGGGGTCGTGAAAAAGGGTATCAAAAATCTAGACCCTAATGGTGCCGAAACGCGTAGGGTGCGTTTTGATGATGGTATCTTGCTGCCTGACTACCGACTGCCAACCGAAGCAGAATGGGAATATGCTGCTTTAGGTATTATTTCGGAAGATGAAAGTGAGGAGCGTTTTACCGACCGTAAAACCTATACTTGGAAAGGAAATACAACTCGTTCTAAAAGGCATGGAAAGGGGCAGGGCGATATGCAAGCGAACTTTAAAAGAGGGCGTGGTGACTATATGGGTATCGCAGGTAGCTTAAATGATAATGCCGAAATTACGGCTCCTGTAAAAAGCTACCTTGCTAATGATTTTGGTCTCTACAATATGGCAGGTAACGTAAGTGAATGGGTATTAGACGTTTATCGTCCAATGACGACTGTAGATGCCGAAGATTTCAATCCATTTAGAGGAAACGTTTTCAAAACTTTAGACAAAGATGAGGAAGGTTTGCCTGCTCCTAAAGATAGCTTAGGAAGAATACAGTACCGCGAATTAACAGAAGACGAAATTGGCAATCGTATTAATTTCCGCCGTTCTAATGTTATCAACTATCGCGATGGTGATAAAGAATCGGAAGTAGAATACGATTATGGGGAAACAACTTTGGTGAGCGACAAAGCGAGAGTAGTGAAGGGCGGTTCTTGGAAAGATCCTGCTTACTATCTATCTCCGGGTACACGCCGCTACCTAGATGAAGACCTTGCTTCGTCTACCATCGGTTTCCGTTGTGCGATGATTCGCATGGGTAGCCCTGATGGAAAGAAAATGAAACAAGCAAAGAAGAAGAAGCGTAAATAAAATAGACAAGAGATGGGAGATTTGAGACAAGAGATGATTTTAATCTCCTATTCCATAAAAAAATCATGGCCTCCATTAGTTGAAATGACTAATGGAGGTTTTTTTTACACATCAAATTGTTTGAGTAGCCATTGCTTATCTGTTAATTGGGTTGCGTCTTTCGTTTCTTGTTCTAGGGCAATAATTTTTTGTTTTCTTTGCCGATCGTAAGGAGAAATTTTATACAATTGTTTGAGGATTTTAATAAAGTTTCGATTGCTTTTTAGTTTCCCCTCTGGAATCAAGCTTTGCCGTAGCGATAAAAACACCTCCAAATTTGCCAGCATTTTTTCAATATTTTCAGGATCATCTATTTCATAATAAGTTTTGAGCAATAAACGCCTTGCATCTATTTGATAAAAAATATCATTAAATTTTTGCACTTCAATATTTCCTGTCAAAGCTTTGCGCTCTGCATCTTCTAACAAGTTGATAATTTTTAGGTAATTTTTTTGCACATTTTTATGGAAAAATAAATGAGCATAATTGTAGTTGTATACATCCTTATGATATTTTGCCTCAATAGCAGCAATGTTTTTTTCAATAAACTGCTCAATCCATTCCAATTTGCTAATTCTCAAGCCTGTAGTCACAATATTTTTAAAAGAAGCAGGTGTGAGTGGCAGCAATTTCTTTTCAATACTTGTATTGTAAATATCTAGTAATTCTTCCAAATAAATCTCCTGTCCGCCATTAACCTTCCAAATGCAATAGTTTCGAGCATGTATGTACAAATCTTGCAACAAATGATGTGGTAAATTATTGACATGCTCATCTATCAAGGCTTTAAATTGAAAATAATGCACTTTTTTATCTGGATGACTATGCATCATAGCGAGTTGATGATAAATGGCAATGAGTGGCTCTTTGAGGTAAATAGGTTGTGTTAAATATGGTAAAATCTTTTGTATTAACATCTCCTTTTGCTGGTACTGTTTCATAATTTTTGGGCGATTTAAAGACTCACAATACTGCTTTAATTGCTTGATTAAGTAGAACTTATCTAAGTTGTAAATTACCTCATCTAAGTAGTTTTTATTTTCTTCCTGTTTTTTGGCCGACAATTTTCTGCGAGCCGTTGGCCATTGCATAGATTGTTCTGCTAGGAGTAAATTAGCATAGTGATAGCGCGCATCTTTGTAGCTATTTTTTTGTTGTATATCCTGTAATTTTTGAATGGCATATTTGGTATCGTCAAAGTGTTGAGGCAGGTTTTTGGTTCTGTAAAAATCCAATAATTCCAATTTACAACGCAAATCATTGGAGCGCAATCTTGAGGTAACAATATAATCTTCTATTATTTTAAATAATCCATGCATCACATCTCTCATCTTTTTATCGTTATATTTTATACTGCCAAATAATTGCCTAAACACTTGTTGCTTAGTCAGTTTTCTGTGTGTGTATGTTGGGGCAAATTTGATGAGATAGCTCAACAATTGGCAATGTACCTCATGTTTAGTGATGCCAACATTAAATAATTTGCAGCTTGTAAAAAGTGTCAATCTTTTAAGTTCTTTATTAGAAAAAACTTTTAACAGTTCTATTAACTTGCTATCCTGCATATTTTCTTTTTTTAGCCAATAAAAAAAATGCTTTTTTTCAAGACAAGCAAAAGCCCATTACACAAACAAAAGCTCACTTATCCCTTTATATAAAGCGAGTTAAACATAGTAAAAAAAAGACTAAAAAATAAATTTTAAAGACAAAAGATTAAAAGTATAATTGTCTAGCTACGTTTTAATGGTGAAATTTGTAGTGTTACTAAAACCAAACAGCTCATTCAAACAAATTATACCTCCCCTGTAATCAAGTTTGAATTAAACCAGTTTGCTCTTGTATGTTGTTGTGTTTCATCATACAAATTTATCTTTGTATAGATTATAAGCATTAAATTGTTCATTGTGTTCTTGCCAAAGTTATAGACTCAATTTAGTGATTGTTTCATTACCAAAACATTTGAGGCATACAAAAAGGCAAACTGGTATTTTTTGTAAAACTCTTTAAGTAAGGACTTTGGTTATATTTCAGGAGCGTATGTAAAGATATTATTAAACTATAAACTGATAATCTGTTTCTTAGATAGAAAAAAAAGTGTATATTGTATTTCATTTTTACAAACACCATATTTGCATTTTGGCTAGTAAGTATTTTTAAAATCAGAAATGATATTTTTTTAAAAAAAATTATATATAACACTTGAATTAGGCCTTAGATATAGAATAGAGGTAGTCATTTATAATAAGTCAAGTGTTTTGTTTAAGTACCTAACAATTAAAGGTAAAAGACCACTTTTTTACATCAAAGCCTTGCAAAAGCATCAATTTGGTATTATTAGAATACTAAATTTTGCAGGCTACAATTAGCTATCATTTCTATATTTTGTTCAACAAGTAGCTCAAAATATCTCCGAAGCCACCTAAAAATATTTTTATTTGATATTTTGTTTAGCTGCCTAAAAAGCCACCCAATGAGACCATACTATTTAATTTGTGTTGTTTTATTTTTGTTCTTGACAAACGGATTTACACATACTGTTTATGCCCAGTCACCTGATTACAAGCTATTTCAAGACTTCACTAAAATTTGCAAGTCGCCCCATACCAAAACCTTGATGTTAAGCCATCATGTTGGGGAAAAATACCTAGTAGAATGGGAAAAAGTGAATGGAGCTATTGCTTATAACCTCAGTATCATAGATAAGTACACCTCTGAAGAATTGTACATTAAGAAAAAAATCAATAAAACAAGCACCTATGCATTATTGCCTAATATAAATACCACTTATGCTATTGTCTTACAATCTGTTTGTGAATGTAAAAAAGTAAGTGATTTCTCAACGGTTTATTATACTATAGACAAAAACGCTCAAGATAATATAGAGGTGATATTTTCTGAAGTAGATAATTCTGAATGGGAAGAAGATTTAGATGATAGTTTGGATACAGAGGGAAAAGATGAGGATGAGCCAGCTAATACTGCCCCTACTACTATGGAAGCTGATTTAGATTCTGAAATAGATAGAGACCAACAAGGGGATGGAGTAGCTGTTCAAGTAGATTTGACCATTGAAACAACACAAGTGAACAGCACAAGAGATGATAAATTTGTAGATGATAAAGATACTAATTTAACAGGCTCAATAACAGCATGGTCAAATACTGAAATTAATACAACACCTTCTACTATTATCAATGAAGTGAATGTTATTGCCGACCGTTTAGAACAGTTGAAAGAGCATACTGAGTTGGAGGATAACCTTAATAATGTATATCTGAGTAGTCATGAAATGGCGGTTATTGACCAATTGCAGTTGTCCAATTACCCAAACCCATTTTACAACGCAACAACCTTTGTGATTTCACTCAACCAAACGGCGAATGTTTCTTTGACACTACATAATTTGGAAGGCAAATTGGTCATGAACTTAATTGATCAACAAATGATGACGATGGGCGTTTACAAGCTTTCTTTTGATGCAATGCAGCAACTACCACAAGGTATGTATTTGGCTGTTTTAAATGTGGGAGATACGCGAAAATTATTGAAGCTACAAAAAAACTAAGGCAATAAATGATAATCAACTTATTATCAAATACTTATGATTATCCCTTGCTCCCGTTTTTTATACAAAAAAATTGTTTAATTTTTATATGGTGATGTAACTCATTTGGAGGCATTTTGATTACTTACTTTCTTTCATCCTCTTCTGATTGATGCTCAGAGGAGGATATTTTTTTATTTAATGTTTATTCCGAAAACTTCACCAAACACCCTTCTTCACCAACGATTAATCCTTCCTGATTATTGAGTAAAATAATGGAATTAAATTTTTCAAAATCTATCTCCTCAATATTTTGCCAATTATCGCCGCCGTCTTTGGTTCTCCAAAAAACATTGCGACCTACCACATATCCATTTAAATTATCTGTAAAATAAACACGCTCAAAATGTTGCCGCTTCAAACCGCCATTGCCTTTAATGGTAAACCACTTATGCCCTGCGTTCTCCGTTTTTACAATCAGCCCTTGATTGCCAACAGCATATCCGACCTGTTCACTAGGAAAAAAAATAGAAGTGAAAAAATCGCCACGCACATCTAATGGAAACCAATTATCGCCGCCGTCTAGCGTTTTGTAAATTACTCCGTAGCCACAAGCATAACCTATTTTTGGATTGGTAAACCATACATCACGCATTTCCTCATCTACCCAGTAATTTTGCCAAGAATCCCCACCATCTACTGTCCGCATAATGACCCCTTGATTGTAGCCCAAACCGCCAACTACAAATCCTAATGTATCATTCACCATATGAACGGCTCGAAGTGGTTGCCAAGGATGTTCCAATACTTGCATTTGATAAATTGACCATGTTTCCCCTCCATCATTTGTTCGCAATATTTTCCCATCATAAACTGTAATGAAACCCACCTTTTCATTCAAAAACTGCATATCAAACACCACTTTTCCAATATCGAAATCAATTTTACGCCAGCTTTGCCCACCATTTTCCGTTTTTAAAATAGTAGATGCATCATATTGCAAACCTCCGCACACAAATATTGTATCCTGATTAATGGCAGAGCCCGACCAAAGCACATGTTCTGTACCTGATGTCAGTTGCGTCCATTGTAGTTGTATGTTTTCTCGTTTTTCACAGGCTGTTAATAGGCAAAATAGGAGCCCTAAAAGAAGAAGTAAACGATAGTAGTGTAATAGTTGCATAAAATAAGGTATAGTAAAAATAGGTAAGTACTTTCTGTTTAGATACTTTATTATTCTCCCAACTTAGGGCGCAAGCGGCCTTTGCGATATACTTGCCGGCCTTTGTCAATGCCTTTACGCCTTTCTTTTTGCTCTTCTTCTGGTAAATGTATAAACTCCTGACAGTCAAACGAGCAGCAGCTTTCATATTTAGTAGCGCAATCAGCACATTGGATAAATAGCAGATGGCAGGCATCATTTGCACAATTGATGTGCTCATCACTAGGCTGTCCGCACTGATGGCATTGGCTAATAATTTCTCCACTAATTCGCTCCCCTAAACGGTCGTCAAACACAAAATTTTTGCCCCTAAAGCGATTTTCCAAGCCCAGTTCCTTCACCTGTCGTGCGTATTCAATGATACCGCCATTGAGCTGAAACACATTTTTGAAGCCTTTGTGTTTGTAATAGGCACTTGCTTTTTCACAGCGAATCCCCCCTGTACAGTACATCACAATATTTTTATTCTCCTGCCCTTCCAACATATCCGCAACAATATCCAAGCTTTCGCGAAAGGTATCTACATCTGGGCAAATGGCATTTTCAAAATGGCCAACTTCGCTTTCATAGTGATTTCGCATATCCACAATTACCGTATTTTCATCAGTTGCCAATTCGTTAAATTCTTCTGCATCAATGTGTTTACCTGAATTGGTGACATCAAAAGTTGCGTCATTCAGTCCATCTGCAACAATTTTTTCACGCACTTTTATTTTGAGTTTGTAAAAAGACTTTCCGTCATCTTCAATCGCAATATTTAGGCGCACACCCTTTAAAAAATTAATGCTATAGAGATTTGCCTTAAACGCCTCGAAATGCGGCTCAGGCACACTAATTTGAGCATTTACTCCTTCTTTAGCCACATACACCCGACCAAAAACTTTCCACTGCTGCCACTCTCTAAACAGTTGATTTCTAAAGCTTTCTGGATCAGTAATGTGAGCATATTGGTAAAAAGATAGGGTAACTCGCTTGACTGTTTCTTGTTGTAATTGCTCTTTTAAAAGTCGTTTATCTATTTTATTGTATAAAGCCATTTTTGTAAAAATTATTGAATCATTGTTGTACAAAGATAAGGAATTTCGCAAAAATAATTATAGTCATTTTTGTAAACTAAAAAAAGGAGATAAGTTGCCCCATCTCCCTTTTTTCGAAAAAAAATTTAATTAAAATATGATTGCTTCAGTAAAAAATCCGAAATCACATATCCACAATCTAAAAGTCTCACGTCTCATATCTCACGTCTCACATCTCACATCTCACGTCTCATATCTCACATCTAAACACTTACCATCTACGGCGTGTTGTTCTTCTTCTAGTTGTGCGAATACCTAAGATACCGAGCAAACCACGTGTTACCTCTCGCACAATGGTATTAGAAATTTGGCGCGCCATAGGGTTTTTGCTGAGGTCTTCCAAAAAGCCACCATCATCATCGTCTTGTTTTTTACCCTTGCTTTTTTGTGCTTCCTCTGCTGCTTGTTGCTCCGCTTCCGCCTGCGATGCTGCTTGTAATTTTCCGTTCAAAATTTCATAAGCACTCTCTCGGTCTATGGTTTCATTGTATTTTTTCACCAAAGAAGAGCGATTCACCAAATTGTCAATCTCCTCGTCTGTCAACACATCCATGCGAGAGCGAGGCGCGCGCAGTAAAGTAGCTGCTAGAGGTGTTGGTCGTCCTTTTTCGTCGAGTACTGTAATGGCTGCCTCACCAATTCCAAGCGAAGTCAACATTTCATCGGTTTTGTAGAAATCAGAAATCGGGTAATTTTGCGCCGTCAATTTAATCATTTTACGGTCTTTGGCAGTGAAAGCACGCAAAGCATGTTGCACTTTCATCCCTAATTGACTCAATACGGCATCAGGAATATCGCTAGGGTTTTGCGTGACAAAGAAAATGCCTACTCCCTTCGAGCGAATCAATTTGATGATGCTTTCGATTTCGTCTAATAATGCTTCGGAAGCTTTGTTGAAAATAAGGTGCGCTTCATCAATGAAAATGATTAATTTGGGCTGCTCCAAGTCGCCTTCTTCTGGAAAAGTGGCATAAACTTCTGCCAATAGACACAGCATAAAGGTAGAAAATAATTTGGCTCTACTTTGTAAATCGGTTAAACGCAAAATGGAAATCGTACCATATCCACGCTCATCAATGCGAAGCAAATCTTCTACCTCAAAAGAAGGTTCCCCAAAAAATAGGTCTGCGCCTTGTTGTTCCAATTCCACAATTTTACGCAAAATAGCCCCTGCTGATGCTGGTGAAATGCGTCCATACAAATCTTCCATCTCCTCTTTGCCTTCATTGGTCGCATAATTCAAGGACTTTTTGAAGTCTTTTAAATCAAGTAAAGGCAATTGCTTATCATCACAATATTTGAAAATAATGGCCACTATGCCTGATTGTGTGTCATTTAAGCCCAAGATTTTGGAAAATAAGGTAGGGCCAAATTCTGAAACTGTTGCTCTTAGGCGCACGCCTTTTTCACCCGAAATAGAGAGCAACTCCACAGGAAAGCCTGTTGGCTCGAAAGGAATACCGATTTTATCGTGTCGCTCCAAAATTTTACGGTGGTAGTCTCCTTCCTTAGCCAAGCCACTTAGGTCGCCTTTCAAATCCATTAACAACACAGGAATACTTTTCTCAGATAGTGCTTCCGTGATCAATTGTATGGTTTTGGTTTTACCCGTACCCGTTGCCCCTGCTACCAAACCATGTCGGTTCAATGACTTTAAGGGAGCTTTGATAAGGGTTTCAGGAATCGCTTCTTCGTTTAAGATTGCTGTTCCTAATATTAAGTGATCGCCTTCGCAAGCATATCCTTCATCAATATGTTTTTTAAATGCTTCTACACTCATTGTTTATTTTGCGTTTTTAAGTACTTAGTAGTCAGTCAAGATAAAATTGACGATTGCTTTTGGCGTTTTTT
>JAHDHV010000046.1 GCA_020631155.1 Bacteroidota bacterium
TGTATGGTACTCCCTTTAAGTTAACTTATTTGCCTAAGATAAGGCGACAAATACAGAAGGCACGGGCTTTGTTTCGCCAAGCTTTTCGGAAAAATGATTATAAAGGCAATTATCATTACTGTTATTGTACCAAAAGCAATCATTTTAGCTATATATTAAATGAAGTACTCAAACAAAATGTGCCTATCGAAACATCTTCCGAATTTGATATATATTTGATAAAAAGACTATTTAGTGATAAAAGAATAAATCAGCAAACCATTATTATTAACAACGGTTTTAAGCCTAAAAGATATATGTCTGCTATTGTGGATTTAATACACGATGGATTTGAGCAAGTTATTCCTATTTTAGATAATGTAAAAGAATTAGATTATTACCTAAAAAATATTCAAAAAAAAACTATTTCTATTGGGGTTCGTGTTGCAGCAGAAGAAGAACCTAACTTTGAATTTTACACCTCACGTTTAGGCATTCGTTATTCAAATGTCATTCATTTTTATCAAGAAAAGATAGCGAATAATTCCAAATTGCAGTTAAAAATGCTGCATTTTTTCATTGATACGGGCATTAAAGATACGATTTACTATTGGAGTGAGTTTAAAAAAATGGTTAAATTGTATTGTGATTTAAAAAAGATTTGCCCAAGTTTAAGTGCCATTAATATTGGGGGAGGTATGCCCATCAAAAATTCATTGGGTTTTGAATATGACTACAAATATATGGTCAATGAAATTGTTTGGCAAATTAAAGAAGCTACTGAAAATGAAGGGATTGAACATCCAGATATTTTCACAGAGTTTGGTAGATTTACAGTTGGTGAAAGTGGTGCAACTATATTTTCTGTATTAGAGCAAAAGCAGCAAAATGATGCCGAAAAATGGTATATGATTGATAATTCACTAATGGCAACATTGCCTGATACTTGGGGCATTTCGGAGCGTTTTATCTTGCTGCCGATTAATTATTGGGATAAAGAATATGAACGTGTAAATATTGGGGGATTAAGCTGTGATAATGCAGATTATTACAATGCAGAAGCGCACATCAATCAAGTTTATTTGCCCAAAATAGACGCAGATTGCAAAGAACCATTATATATTGGATTTTTTCATACAGGTGCTTATCAGGAGGCAATTAGTGGCTATGGTGGGGTAAAACATTGCCTTATACCTGCTCCCAAGCAAATTTTAATTGATAGAGATCAAACTGGCAATTTAACGCATCAATTATATGCAAAAGAGCAGACAGCAGAGGAAATGCTTAAAATATTAGGATATTAATTTATTTTTTTAGATATAGAATGTAAGACATAAGATTTTTGAGGTATGCAAGAGCTTTATAAACTTATAATTCGTAGGGTAAGTACCTAGACAAAATTAAACGACACTTTTTTAAAATTAAAGTGATGAAATTCAATACTTTAGAACAAAATTGTGCACAATTAAATAGTGCTTGGCACTTATTTTTCAAATACTATACTTTTCAAGCAAACAGTTTGAGCTACTTTAACAATTCGTGGCTTTGTGATTAGTAGATTCGTTTTCGGACTTTGCAATTTCTTTTTGGGTGAGTTCTGTAATAAGTACTACACAATAATTAAACAGGGTTACTTATTTGATTAAAATAATGAAAGTCAATACTTTAGAACAAAATTGTGCACAATTAATTAGTGCTTGGCACTTAACAGCTTTAGCCGCTATAATTTTTGTAAATTGTTGAGTGTTTATATATGTATAAATATTTAAGTATTAATTTCCAATTTCTGATCTCTAATTTCTAAAAGCTAAATATCCAAAAGTCTAAATATCTAAATAGCAATTTTTTAGAAACAAAGTGTTATTAAGAAAATGAAACATATCATTTCTAATTCGTAATTTCTAATTTCTAATTCGTAATTAAATGCCTATCTTGTCTTTACAACTTTAAACACATCTTCTTGTTCCCCTACTTTTACATAAACAATATACAAACCTGCGTTTAAGCCTTCACCACTAATTTCAATTCGGTTATTGGCAGTGCTTGTGCCATCAAAAACGAGCTGTCCCATTGCATTAAACATTTGTATGGTCGTTGTAACATCCTCACCATCAGGAATTTCAACAATTAAATTGCCACGCCCTTTCATAAATCTGTCCGTATTTATAATGCGGAATTCCGTTGGTTCAGTATCAAAACAATATTTGGCATCAATAAAAACTTGGTCTTGATAGCTTGTTTGTGTCGCATTATCCACCACTGTCAACACATATTCTGTAGGACGATCAGGGGTAGCAGTAGGGGTTGCTAATGTGCTATCATTGAGGCTAATTCCCGGCGACCAGTAAACATTTGCATTAAAATATTTATATACTGAAGGATCGCCTAGGGTTATGGCATCTCCAATACAGACCGTTTGCGCCTGTCCTGCATATACAGAATAAGGAACAAGACCGCGCGCAGCCAGAATATTTCGTAAGATGCCGTTATTTTTTCCATCCCATAATTCTTGATCCATAATAAGTAATATATTGGCTGCATCTATCATACTAATATTGGTAGAATAAGAATATAAAGAAGCTAAAACCAACATATCGGTTACTTCGCGCCCAAGTTCTTCCCAAACATCCATTAGGGTAGCTCCCCATATTTCACCTGTTAAGTGCCAAGTAGAACTATCAACATCATCAGGGTATCGTTTATTATTATCTAGATTTCTTCCTTCAAAAAAAACATTATGCCCATCCCAAGAAAACATCTTTTCCCAATTATATTCTTTTATATTTCTGGAATAAGAAGTGGCAAAATAATCTCCTAAAGCTTCATCAATAGCTTTACGTTGAAAACCAAAATTGCAGTTAAAGCAAGCTGTATTTGACATCGCATGACCATATTCATGTATAATAACATCGGCATCTTCGGCATCATCTATACCGCCCTCACCAAAGCTAATCCGATGAACATTAGCAAAGTTATAGAAAGACCTATCTTCACCATTTTCAGCATGTGTATCAATATCAATTCGTTCATTTACAATGCTTTCGAAGCTTCGTTCACCTTGTTGTAAGCCTTGTACATACGCTCGAAATGTATTGATGTGGTAATAAGCGTTAACATCTTCAAAGCCCGATTCGGAACGTGTATATTTAAAAGAGGGCGTAGTTGGTCGTACAACTGGAATAAAAGGTGGAGCGAAATCTATAATTTTAACATAGTCATTTTCTAGTAAATATTGATTGCCTGAAAACTTTACATCAATTTCTACAGCTACACGTTCAGCATTTAATTCAGGTCTGTCGGCATCCTCGCTATCTATATATTGTCCATTTAAACCATACTGTTTGCCTGAAGATGTAATAGGATCGGGCATAAATACCAAAGCTTCTGCTTTTACCCTGCTTTTTGCTTCAATCTGTGCTGTTTTTTGCTTAGAGACGCAGGAAGAATTGTGCTTGTGAGCATGATAGTAGGTGCGTAAATCTCTGAAAAACAATAAATTACCAGCACTATTTATCATGTGCTCGCCAAAGGCATTGGCTAGTTTGCTGCTTGCTTTTATTTTTGCAGCCAAAGTAGCTTGATTTTTTTTTTCAAAAAACCAAATTAAATTAAGAATTGTGTTTTTGGTAATTAAATTATTTTTGTTTATGTATTTGGTGCTTATTTTATGAATTAAATCCTGTTGTTCACTTTTGGATATAGGTATAGATTCAAGTACTTTGCTGGGAAATGTAGTTTCAAAAATAGAAACAATCGTACCTTTTCGGTTGACATGAACGCGAATTTTACCACCATAAATAGGAATATCTTTATACAGTTGTTGGAAGGTAAAATGCTGACCTACAGGGCTTTGGTTTTGAGAAAACAGCTCAAGGCTATTGTCTGTATCACTTAAATTTGAGATATTTTGCAGTAAATGCTCTTTTAGCTGTTCAACAGTATAGTTTTTTCCTAATTTAGTTCGTTCAAAACTACTATTGGCTTTTCGCTGAACTAAATAGTGATTGCTCCATTTTTCTTGCTCATTTGTGATATTTGTATATTTTTGAGCAAAAGTTACTGTTGTTAAATTGATACAAAGTAGTAAAAATGAAAATAATAGGGTGTGTTTTTTTTTCATACTTTTATAGGGGCTTGAATTAATAATTTTTTAACTTTATCTTGTTTTTACAACCTTAAAAACTTGTTCATTTTCGCCTTCTCCTTCTCCTACTTTTACATAAACAATATACAAGCCTGCATTTAAGCCGTTCCCATTAATTTCAATTCGATTATTGGCAGTGCTTGTGCCATCAAAGACAAGATGCCCCATCGCATCAAACATTTGTATACTTGTTGTAACATCCTCAATATCAGGGATTTCAACAATTAAATTGCCACGTCCTTTCATAAACCTGTCCGTATTTATAATGCGAAATTCCGTTGGTTCAGTATCAAAACAATATTTGGCATCAATAAAAACTTGGTCTTGATAGCTTATTTGTGTCGCATTATCCACCACTGTTAATACATATTCGGTAGGGCCGTCAGGATTAGCGGTAGGAGTTGCTAATGTACTATCATTGAGGCTAATTCCCGGCGACCAGTAGACACTAGCATTAACATATTGAGTGACAGATGGATTGCCAAGTGTTAAGGCATCTCCAACACAAACATTTGCATCATCACCTGCATCTACTAAATAAGGAATGAGGCCGCGCGCTGCCAAAATGCTGCTTAGAGTGCCATTATTTTTTCCATCCCATAATTCTTGATCCATCACTATCAAGATATTGGCAACATCTTCCAAATCAAGATTGCTAGAATAAGAATATAAAGAAGCTAAAACCAACATATCGGTTACATCGCGTCCGAGTGCTTCCCAAACATCCATTAGTGCTGCTCCCCATATTTCACCTGTTAAGTGATAATTAGAATTGTTAACATCATCAGGATAGCGTTTATTATTATCTAAGCTTCTTCCTGCAAAAAAAACATTGTGTCCATCCCAAGAAAACATATTTTCCCAATTATATTCTTTTATATTTCTGGAATAAGAAGTCGCAAAATAATCTGCTAAAGCTTCATCAATGGCATTACGTTGAAAGCCAAAATTGCAGTCAGTACAAGCCGTATTTGACACTGCATGACAATATTCATGAACGATAACATCGGCATCTTCGGCATCATCTACACCACCCTCACCAAAGCGAAGTTGATGAACATTATCAAAGGTATAAAAAGATTGGTCATCTCCTTCTAAGGCGTGTGTATCAACGTCAATTCGTTCATTTACAAGGCTTTCAAAGGTGCGATCACCTTGTTGTAAGCCCTGTATATGCGTTCGAAATGCATTGATGTGGTAATAAGCGTTAACATCTTCAAAGCCCGATTCGGAACGTGTATATTTGAAGGAAGCAGTTGTTGGTCGTACAGGTGCAATAAAAGGAGGATCAAAATCTGCTATCTTTACATAAGTATTTTCTAATAAATATTGACTACCTGAACGCTTTACATCAATTTCTACAACTACACGCTCGGCATTCAGTTCTGGTCTGTCAGCATCTTCGCTATCTATATATTGTCCATTTAAACCATATTGTTTACCTGATGATGTAATAGGGTCTGGCATAAATACCAGAGCTTCGGCTGTTACAGCACTATTTGACTGTGTTGCTTCTGTTTTTAGTGCAGGAGTACAAGAAGAATTGTGTTTATGGGAGTGATAGTAAGTTCGCAAATCTCTGAAAAATAGCAAATTCCCTTCATGATCTATCATATGTTCTCCAAAAGTATTAGCAGCTTTACTGCTGGCCTTAATTTTTATCGCTAAAGTAGCTTGATTTTCTTTTTCAAAAAACCAAATTAAATTAGAAGTTGATTTTTCTTTAATTAACTGATTTTTTGTTATGTATTTATTGTTTGTCTTTTGGAGCAAATCTTGTTGCGCGCTCTTGTTGAAAGCTATAGATTCAAGTGCTTTGCTAGGGAATGTAGTTTCAAAAACGGAAACAATAGTCCCTTTTCGGTTGACATGAACGCGGATTTTACTATTATAAATAGGAATATCTTTATACAATTGTTGGAAGGTAAAATGCTGACCCACAGGGCTTTCATTTTGAGACAATAATTCAAGGGTATTGTCTGTAGCACTTAAATTCGAGATATTTTGCAGTAAATGTTCTTTTACTTGTTCAATTGTATAGCCTTTTCCTAACTCAATTCGTTCAAAACTACTCACAGCCTTTCGTTGTACTAAATAATGCTCCATCCATTTTTGTTGCTCATTGGTGGTATTCGTATATTTTTGAGCAAAAGCTGTTGTTGTTAAATTGATATAGAATAATAATAGAATCGTGAATAATAGTGTATTTTTTCTCATCATACCTTTTGTAAATTGAATGGAAAATTTTTGCTCCCCCATTATTGTGTATATAAATAATTGGCTTCTAAAGTGTCTATTTTTTCTAATGCTTGTATGATTCGCTCTTGTTCGCTTTGCCGCATTTGAATTTTTATTTTACAAGCATTATCATAAGTTTGTTCAAGAATAGACAACTGTTCTTTTTTTAACAAACGCATGACTAGGTTCATTTTTATATAGTCAAACGAAATTTCGTAGCAATCCGTTACCTGTTTCGTGATAATTTTTCCTTTTTCGAGTGCATCACGACTAGCAGTTTTATAGGAGCGAATCAATCCGGGGACTCCCAACTTAGTTCCCCCGAAATATCGTACCACAATTATCATAATGTTACTTACTCCCATTGAATCAATCTGCCCTAGTATGGGTTTTCCTGCTGTTCCAGAAGGTTCTCCATCATCATTTGCTCTATAATTTTTGAGTTTATCCAAGCCCAATCGGTAAGCATAACAGTGATGCCTTGCTTTTGGATGCTCCTTTTTTATATCTGCTAAAAAAAGTTTAATATCTGCTTCTTTATAAATAGCTTGAGCATAAGCAATAAATTTACTGCCCTTTTCTTTGTATTCCCCAGTTGCAGGATGAAGCAGGGTTTGGTAAGTGTCTTTCATATTAATTTGCTAGTTATGTCTTAGCATTATAGACGTGAAAGCTTGGATAATGTTCATTGCTTCTTGGTTATTTAGCTTGACAATGGCATATTAAACTTTTCTTTTCATTCAAAACGTTGATTTGACTAAATGCTCCTCATAAAAAATGTTGATCAGTAGATTAGTAATTCGTGATTAGGTGTTTTTTCTGATAGCGATTTTCTTTTTAAGATTATTTCTGTAACGAATGTTTTAGCAGTTATAGCCTTGCAAGTGTCTAAAAAATAGGTGATTACACTTTTGATAAATTTTAAAAAATAATTTTTACTTAACTGCTTTCAATTGCTATGCTTCAAATCCTATAGTTTTTAACCTAACAGTTTGTTGTTATTTAACCATTCATAGAGCAGTGATTCGTGTTTGGGTAAATTTATTGATAACAACTATTTTTAAGTGAGTGGTGTAAAGACGGCTTTAGTTATTATTTTAATTGTAAGTGATTGATAGTTAAGTTCTTACATGTAAGACATAAAATAAAAAGCTATTTGTAATGACTAACTTTTTTAGAGTTTGGAAAGTTGCAAAGTTATAAGGTTTTAAAGTTTTTTATTTTTAAAATAAATTTTAAAAATAAGACCTATTGTTTTGTTAATTAAAGGCATACAAATTTTAATTAAATTGTTGTTATTTTAATCAATAAAATAAAAGGCGAAAACCTAACTTAGCTCCAAACTCTAAAACTTTTAATAGCTAGAAATCCAAAAGTCTAAATAGCAATCTTAGAAATAAAGTGTTAGGAAGAAAATGAAATACACCTTTGTTTTAATTTTGTTATATGTTTTTATTGTTAAATGTTTTGTTTTTTGATGACGTTGGAGTTTTGAAAGGTTGGATGTTAGTGATAACGATGGTGTTGTTAAAAAATTGTCTTAAATTCAAATGAGTTGGGTTAATAGACAAAGTAAATCAGGGTTTGTTTTTGTTGTAAAGTGTTGATAATAAGGCGTTTATGTTAATTGTTGCTAGTCAAATCTTCTATTTGTTTAAGCATTACTTTTAATGTATTATTGCCAATACTTTCCTCAGAAAATAGTTGAGCCTGTTTGATTTGCGGAGCAGGAATTCCTTTTTGCCAATATTGATTCCCAATAAAAATACGCGCTTCATTCCATAAATTAGATTGAATAAAGCTGTTTAGTAGCTGTGCACCGCCTTCAACTAGTACAGATTGAATGTTTTTTTGGTATAAAAAATCAAGTATTTGAGGTAGGATATTTTGAGAAAAATCAAGATTTTGATAAGAAATATTGGGAGCTATTTGTGTTGGAAATGCTGTTTTTTGGGTAAAAATAATACTAGGATGCTTGCCATCAAAAAGGTGAAGGGCAGGAGAGAGGGTCAATTTTTTGTCAATAATCAAGCGTGTAGGGTGTTGGCCATACCAATGCCTGACAGTCAGTTTTGGGTTGTCTATTTTAGCCGTATTCGTGCCCACCAAAATGGCTTGCTCCTCGCTCCGCCAACGATGGGTAATACGCTTAGTTAGTGGATTGCTAATCCATTTTTGCCCTTCAAGGGGAGCAAAAAAGCCATCTTTTGTCTCCGCCCATTTTAAAATCACATAGGGCTGTTTTGTTTTAATCGAATGGATAAAACGGCGATGATGCCACTCACAATCTTCTCGTAAAATGCCCACAACTACCTCACAATCAGCTTCTTGCAAACGCCTAATGCCACGCCCTGCAACCAGAGGATTCGGATCAGTGCAGCCAATAACAACTCTTTTAATTTGCTGTTTGATTACCAAATCAGCGCAAGGCGGCGTTTTGCCATAGTGTGAGCACGGTTCTAAAGTTACATAAAGTGTAGCCTCTTTTAGTAGTTTGCGATCTTTTGGATGGACATTTGCCAAAGCCGTAGGTTCGGCATGAGCACCGCCATAAGCTTGCGTATGTCCTTCGCCAATAATGCGGTGATTGTGCACCAATACCGCGCCGACAGAAGGATTAGGTGCCGCTGCTCGGCTACCTTTTTCGGCAATTTCCAAGCAGCGGCACATATATTGTTGATCAGAAGTCAATAGAGTTATGATTGAAATTGTTGATTTTTTAAATTTTGTATACTTTTGGCTAATAAAATGCTAGATATTTTTTTTACTTAAAGTAGTAAAAAACTTGTAATGTTATAAGCTTTTACATTCTAAAATTTTCAGAGTCTGGAGCTAAGTTGGCGTTTCGCCTTTTATTCCATTAATAAAAACAACAATAGTTTTATTTTATTTTGTATAAATTTGATTGGCAATTTAAAAGATATTGATTTTTAAGTTTATTAAAAAAAATAAAAATCTCAAAACCTTGTAACTTTCCAACCTTTTTAGAGTTTGGAGCTAAATTGTTTTTTTACCTTTTATTCCATTAATAAAAAAAAATAATATTTTTTTTTACTTTGTAAAAACTTGATTAACAATTTAAAAGGTGTTGCATTTCAAGTTTATTAAAAAAATAAAAACCTTAAAACCTTGTAACTTTTCAACCTTCCAAACTCCAAAACCTTTTCAAACTCCAAAAAATCTACCATTGCCAAAAATGAACTCGCAATTAAAAACTCACAACTTTTTAACCCTAATAAATCATCAATTTATTTTGATAACTTCCTTTTGTTCCTTCTAAATTAACCAAATACATACCTGTTTGTAAATCTTCAATATTAATGGTAAAATTAGGGGTAACTATATCATTTTGACGATATACTACACGCCCTGTAATATCTGAAATACTTAATTGATAAGGTGCACGCGCCAGTTTAGGCAATTCAAACTGTACAATATTTTTAGCAGGATTAGGATAGAAATGTAGGTTTTCTCTAATTACGGTTTCTTCAGTGCTAACTGCTCCATCCCGCAGATCATCAAAAAACTGTTTGCCCCACAATAGACAAAAAGGCACACAACCACCATGTCCAAGAAATCCAAAGCCACCAAAAAGCTCACAAAAATCTATCATTTCTACATTTGCCACCCCATTTTCCACAAATTTATTGTAACAAACTTCCGTATTTCCGAACATAACCTGTTCATCATCGCAACAACCGAGCAACATAACAGGAGCTTTAGGAGTCCAGTCATACAAGTCATTTTCACGCAAAGCAACACGTAAAGGATGTTCAGGATTAGTTTTAAAATCCTCTAAAATATCAGGTTTAATCATATCGGCGGGTACACGCGGAATATTATAACTGTCTAAAATTTGGAAAAATTCATCAGAATCGCCTTCAAAATTATTAAAATTATCAAATTCCTCAATAAATGGGGCTTCATAACCAGCCAATAATTCAGGGTAAACAGAACGATAGCCTATCAAAATATAGGGTAAATAAGAGGGGCTAGAATATTCTTGCCAAATTACATCTGCTTGAGTTTGAGACATATCATAAGGTCCCGACATCGGAGCAACACCAGAAACGGTAAATTCATCTGTATAATTCATTTCTATTTCATGAAATAACGACATGGCACCATGCCCACCCTGAGAGTAACCAAAAATGAATAATTGCTCTGTTAATTCGTAAGGGAAGTCAGCAGCTAATTCACGAGTTGCTCGCAATAAGTCAATGCCTGCTAATGCCTGTGTTTTGGCATGAACATAAGGATGCATCCCCTCGGAATCTCCCAAACCCATATAGTCAGGAAGGGCTGTAACATAGCCAGAACTTGCTAGAATTGCTCCAATATTGTGCTCAATAGACAGATGCGAAGGCACACCTGATGTGCTAAATGTTGTGCCATGTTGATAGGCTGCAATCGGTAGGGTAGGGTCATCCTCGCCTTCTGCTACCATGTCTATTGGGAAAGACAATGCGCCTGTTGCTTGAATAGTGCCTAAAACGGGATGAGTAGTTTCATAGGTAACTTTGTATACTTCAACAGAGTATTGAATACCTAGTTGTTCAAGTACAGACTCAATAGATATGGGGTAATCATCAATGGCACCGCCAAGAAAATCTAATAACAAGGTTTCCATTTCTTCTGCGTTGTACTCTGCAATCAATTCTGTAGCAATTACTTTTTGAGCAGATACATATTGAGTTTGTAAAATAAGGGAGATAATAATAAAAAAAGATAGTAAGTTTTTTTTCATAATGCTTGCTTTTTTATTTTGAGAAAAATATGATTAGGTTTATTTAATTTTACTTTGTTTTCCAAGTTTCCGCTTTCCACTCCGTAACATTTCGCTCTTCTCTACCAAAAATAATGGCGACTAAGATAATGGTTTTTTCCTTATTGCCATAGGAAGCCATATATTCCCCTTTTTTGATTTGGGCAAAAGCTTCATCGGTAGTTCCTTCCAATTTATACTCCATAATATAGAGAAAGTCATCAGTTTCAGCGATTCCATCCATCCGTCCTTTATGTTTGGAAACTTCTGTGTGGATACTGATATTTAGGAAGCTAAGTATTAAATAAATAACGGTTTGAAAATAACCTTCCCAAGCAGCAAAATTATCTTGTTCACTTTGTTCTGTTGCGTTTTTGTGTTTTTTCTTGGGTAGTAACTGATAAGAAATATCGGAAAATAGGATTTTGAGTTGTTTGATAAAAGTAGGTAAGTCGTTTTTTCTTAGTGCAGTACGTATTTTTAAGAGTGCGCTATTTAGCTGTTCGGATGGTTTGAAGGTATAAGCTTCTAGCAAACTGTATAAAAAGGCATTTTGCACCTCTTGATTGGGGTAACCTAAAGTAAAGGTTTCTTCAAATTTTTCTATTTTAATGGCTTTAACGGTCACATAACCTGTTTGAAATAGCAGATGATAAGCATTGAGTTCAATATCTTTAATATCAAAAGAGGTAAAAAAGTGTGTATTTACAGTAGTTTCTTTAAGCTGATTGATATGAATTTTTCCTTGTCTGATTACATCTACTAAAAAAGTAGGGGTGCCTGTAGCAAACCAGTATTGGTCAAATCTTTGAAAGTCGAGAAAAGATAATAAGGAGAAAGGGTTATACAAAAAAGTTTTTCCATCCCAAGAATAGCCATCATACCAAAATTTCATTTCTTTTAATAATTGTTTAGCAGAAGTATTGTATTTGAGAGCTATTTTATGAATAGGTTCTTTAAAATAATTGTCTAACTCTTGATGAGTAATGCCTACTATATCTTTGGCAGTTCGATGTAAGGTCAATTCTGTGAGATTGTTCAGGTCTGAGAAAATAGAAACTTTTGTAAATTTAGAAACACCAGTTATAAACAAGAGTTTTAAGTAACCTTTTGCTTCAAAAGTTTTTAGTGGAGCAAATAGGTCTTTGATAATAGCTCTATTTTGGTTGGCTTTTTGGGGAGTAGTGATAAAATCAATGATTGGTTTATCGTACTCATCAATTAAAATGACGACTTTACCATGTGTTTTTACAATTTTGCGTACTAATATCATAAATTGACGACTAATACCTCTGTCTGTAGGAATCGTTATATCAAATTCTTCTGCAAAATCGCTTAATTCATCTTTGATACAAGCTTCTAAATTGTCAACTTTATGTCCATAATTTGCAAAATTAAATTCTAAAATAGGATATTTCTCCCATTTCCAATCGGTTTTATCATGAATGTATAAGCCTTTAAACAATTCTTTTTCCCCACTATACAAATAATAAAGGGTAGAAATCAACAAGGATTTGCCAAACCTTCTAGGGCGAGATAGGAAATATAAATTTCCAGCATCTAATAGCTCATAGATTTGCTTTGTTTTGTCTACATACACAAAACCATCCTCAATGATTTCCTTAAAATTTTGCTTGCCAATGGGTAATTTTTTCATATTTTTGTGATATACAGTAATTAAGCAGTATTCTTTATTTGATTAAAAAACTGAAGGTCAATACTTTAGAACAAAATTGTGCACAATTAAATAGTGCTTGGCACTTACTTTGTTTTCCAAGTTACCGCTTTCCAGTCCGTAACATTTCGCTCTTCTCTACCAAAAATAATGGCGACTAAGATAATGGTTTTTTCCTTATTGCCATAGGAAGCCATATATTCCCCTTTTTTGATTTGGGCAAAAGCTTCATCGGTAGTTCCTTCCAATTTATACTCCATAATATAGAGAAAGTCATCAGTTTCAGCGATTCCATCCATCCGTCCTTTATGTTTGGAAACTTCTGTGTGGATACTGATATTTAGGAAGCTAAGTATTAAATAAATAACGGTTTGAAAATAACCTTCCCAAGCAGCAAAATTATCTTGTTCACTTTGTTCTGTTGCGTTTTTGTGTTTTTTCTTGGGTAGTAACTGATAAGAAATATCGGAAAATAGGATTTTGAGTTGTTTGATGAATGTAAGTAAGTCGTTTGTATTTAGGGCAGTATCTATTTTTAAGAGTGCACTATTCAACTGTTCAGAGGGTTTAAATGTATAAGCTTCTAGCAAACTGTATAAAAAGGCATTTTGCACTTCTTGATTGGGATAACCTAAAATGAAAGTTTCTTTAAATTTGTTTAATTTAATGGCTTTAACAGTCACATATCCTGTTTGAAATAGCAGATGATAAGCATTGAGTTCAATATTTTTAATATCAAAAGAGGTAAAAAAATGGGTATTTACGGTAGTCTCTTTAAGCTCTTTGACATGAATTTTTCCTTGTCTAATCAAATCTACTAAAAAAGTAGGGGTGCCTGTAGCAAACCAGTATTGGTCAAATCTTTGAAAGTCGAGAAAAGATAATAAGGAGAAAGGGTTATACAAAAAAGTTTTTCCATCCCAAGAATAGCCATCATACCAAAATTTCATTTCTTTTAATAATTGTTTAGCAGAAGTATTGTA
Organism: Bacteroidota bacterium; assembly: GCA_020631155.1. Taxonomy (GTDB): domain Bacteria; phylum Bacteroidota; class Bacteroidia; order Chitinophagales; family UBA2359; genus JAHDHV01. The sequence goes on from JAHDHV010000046.1 coordinate 13,785, forward strand.
TTTGAGAGCTATTTTATGAATAGGTTCTTTAAAATAATTGTCTAACTCTTGATGAGTAATGCCTACTATATCTTTGGCAGTTCGATGTAAGGTCAATTCTGTGAGATTGTTCAGGTCTGAGAAAATAGAAACTTTTGTAAATTTAGAAACACCTGTGATAAATAAGAGTTTGATATATCCTTTTGCTTCAAAATCTTTTAGTGGAGAAAAGAGTTCCTTTAAGATAGCTCTATTTTGATTGGCCTTTTCTGGTGTAGTAATAAAATCAATGATGGGCTTATCATATTCATCAATTAAAATGACTATTTTACCATGTTTTTCAAAAATATCTTCTACTAAATATTCAAACTGTTCGGCTATATCTCCGTCAGGCAAGACAAGCTTAAATCGCTTTCCTTGTTTGCCCAGTTCTTTTTTTAATTTGCGTTTTAAATCATCCACTTTATAGCCAAATTTGGCAAAATTAAACTTTAAAATAGGATATTTCTCCCATTTCCAATCGGTTTTATCATGAATGTATAAGCCTTTAAACAATTCTTTTTCCCCACTATACAAATAATAAAGGGTAGAAATCAACAAGGATTTGCCAAACCTTCTAGGGCGAGATAGGAAATATAAATTTCCAGCATCTAATAGCTCATAGATTTGCTTTGTTTTGTCTACATACACAAAACCATCCTCAATGATTTCCTTAAAATTTTGCTTGCCAATGGGTAATTTTTTCATGTTCATAAAGATACAAAAAGTTAAAGATTTTAGGAAATGTCTTAACAACAGGAGTTGTCTTTCTACCTATTTATCATTTTGTAAGGCATAGTCATTGTACATTCAAAATGTAAAAATTTGATTCACTTCTAACAACTTTTTAGCCTATTTCCTTCTCTATAAATAGTAAACAAAATTTTTACATAAAAAGTGAAAACTCATTAATCTCCTTTTTGGTTTATTAGTTTAACTAGATAGAATAAATCATTCTTCAAAAATCCAATAGCTGCACCCTTTCACTACTTTGCTATACTTTATATGCTGTGAAAATGAATAAATAAGTACCTAGACATAAGATATGAGACATAAGACATAAGACTTGAGATAATTAGCTCATTATTAGTAGTTTATGACAAGTTTAAATGTCGTTTAATTTTGTCCAACTACTTAAGTTTAAATAAACCGCTACTTATCAATTAGTAATGCGGTAATAACTTATCTAAATAATTGTAAAAGCATTTTATTTAATTATCACAGTATAAAACCAATTAACCTCTTTCATAACGATATAACTAAAAAAAATATGTTGCAAAGGACTTTGTTGACAATGCTACTAGGTCTCGTAATTTTTTTATCGGCCAATGCTCAAAATCGCCAACCGACCATCATTCGGTCACAACCTAGTACACCCACTTACACACAGCCAGCAAATACGCAAATGAATACCAATTATAACCAGAATTATTCCTATCAACAGGTGCAATGGGTAGATCAAATGATGCAGAAAATGACTCCCGAACAGCGTATAGGGCAGTTGTTTATGGTGGCCGCCTACTCTAACAAAGACTATGCACATGAACAGTCTATAACAAGTTTAATTCGCAAGCACAACATCGGTGGAGTCATTTTTATGCAGGGCACTCCTGAAAAACAAATTGCTATGAATAATGCCTTTCAAAGAGCAGCGAAAGTGCCTTTGATGATGGCTATTGATGGCGAATGGGGCTTGAGTATGCGCTTGAAAAAAACAACCAAATTTCCTAGACAACTGATGTTAGGCGCGATTCAGGACAATAACCTTATCTATGATATGGGTAAAGAAATTGCTCGGCAATGCAAACGTGTTGGTGTTCATGTTAATTTCGCGCCCGTAGTAGATGTCAATAACAACCCTCGAAATCCTGTTATTAATGACCGTTCTTTTGGGGAGGATAAGTATAATGTAGCACAAAAAGGCATTGCCTATATGCAGGGTATGGAGCAAAACGGCATCCTAGCCTGCGCCAAGCATTTCCCCGGACATGGCGATACAGACGTTGATTCTCACTACGGTTTACCCGTCATCAAACACGACATTAACCGACTGAGAAACATAGAGTTATATCCTTTTCAAGAGATGGCGAAACGTGGAGTAGGTAGTATGATGATTGCTCACTTAGCGATTCCAGCTTTGGATAATACCCGAATTAGCAGCAAAGCAAATTTAACGATGCCTACTACGCTATCAAAACCTGTGGTAACCAATTTATTGCGGCGAGAAATGGGCTACAATGGACTAATTTTTACCGATGCGTTGAATATGAAAGGGGTTAGTAAGTATTTTCCGCCCGGTGTAGTAGATGCCAAAGCACTATTAGCAGGGAATGATGTATTGCTATTTTCGCAAAATGTTGGCAAAGGGATTCAAGAAATCAAAAAAGCCATTGCAAGGGGCGAAATTTCTCAAAATGAAATAGATAATCGAGTAAGAAAAATATTAAAAGCCAAATTTAGAGTTGGATTAAGTCAGTTCAGACCTATTTCAGCCTCAGGATTAACACAAGATTTGAACCGCCCTTCTACAAAAGTATTAAAAAGAAAATTAATTGAAAATGCCTTAACCCTAGCTCGAAATGACCGCCGTTTGATTCCTATGATGGATTTAAATACGAAAAAAACAGCTTCCTTATCTATTGGAGTTAAGACACTATCTAGCTTTCAGTCAAGTTTAGGCAGATATGGAAAAATTACCCATCATACGCTCAGAAAAGGGGATAGTGCCGATAAATTTAGACGCAAATTTGCAGCCCTTAAAAAGTATGATCGGGTTATTATTTCGGTGCATGAAATGAGTAAAAAGGCTTCGGCAAATTACGGTATCAATGATAAAACCTTGAGCTTGATCAAACAATTGCAGCGAGAAACAGATGTGATTGTGGTACTTTTTGGCAGTCCTTATAGCTTAAAATTCTTCGATCAATCGCCTACGGTTTTAGTCGCTTATGAAGAAAATTACGATACACAAGACCTTTCTGCTCAGCTGATATACGGTGTTATTCCTGCAAAGGGAAAATTACCTATTACCGCTTCTCCAATTTATAACTACGGCATGGGAATGACTTCTCCGGGAGGGATGCGCTTAAAATATACCATTCCAGAGGAGGTAGGATTTGACTCCAGAGATTTAAGCCGTATTGATCAAATTGCACAAGAAGCGATTGATATAAAAGCAACACCGGGTTGTCAGGTTGTGGTGGCAAAAGATGGGAAAGTTATTTTTCAAAAATCTTATGGCTACCATACTTATCACAGAAAAGTGAAAGTAAAAAATGACGATTTGTATGATATTGCTTCTATTACAAAAGTAGCTGCAAGTATGTTGGGAGTGATGGAAATGTACGATAATAAACGATTGCGCTTAACAGACCGATTGAGCGATCATTTAGCAGAGCTAAGGGGAACTAATAAAAAAAATTTGGTGGTCAGAGATGTGTTAATGCATCAATCGGGCTTAAAAGATTGGATACCTTTTTATGAAAAAACACTACCCGGACAGCCAAGTTCGGGGGTATACAAACAGCAATGCAATGATTATTACACCGTAGAAGTCGCCAAAAATATGTATATGGTAGAAAATTATCAACAAAGTATGTGGCAGGAATTAAACCAATCGCCTGTTGGTAGTAAAAAATACAAATATAGCGATTTAGGATTTTATTATATGGCGGAGATGATACAGCGTTATGCAGGGCGAACTTTGGACAAACATTTGGAAGAAAGATACTACAAACCGCTAGGATTGCCAACGATGTGCTTTAATCCGCGCCAAAGATTCAGCACCTACAGCGTTATTCCTACAGAAAATGATACGAGATGGCGCAAACAGGTGGTACATGGCCACGTTCACGATATGGGTGCAGCCATGATGGGCGGTATTGCGGGACATGCGGGTTTGTTTAGCAATGCAAATGACCTTGCTGTGTTGATGCAAATGTTGATGGATGGCGGTAAATACGGTGGGCAGCAGTACTTTAGCCCCGAAACGATTCGCAAATTTACCAGCCGTCAAAGTACGACCAACCGCAGAGGAATTGGCTTTGATAAACCAGCACTGCCCGATGCAAAAAAGAGTGCAGCCAGTAAAAAGGCTTCTGAAACTACCTTTGGGCATACAGGTTTCACAGGCACTTGTGCTTGGGCTGACCCTGCCAACCGAATTGTATACATTTTCTTATCTAATCGCGTTTATCCCAAATCCAATAACTGGAAACTAGTGAGTAAAAACATTCGTACTCGCATACACGATGTCATTTATGAAGCCAATGCCAAAAGCCGGGCTAGGTGGCAACAGTATAATTGATGTAAATTTTGCGGTATGTTTCATTTTCTTCCTAACACTTTGGTTGTGAAATTGCCTTTTAGCTATTTAGATTTTTGGATATTTAGCTATTAGAAATTAGCGATTAGAAGTTGGATTTTTTTTCTGAACCTTTTTTATGTATAAGTTATTGATTATTAATTATTTGCAAGAAATATGACGGCTAAAACCGTTGTTGCAGAACTCATTCAAAAAGAAACTAAAAAAAACGAATCACTAATCTACTAATCACGAATCCACGAGTTGTCTAAATAAGCAAAAACTGTTTGGTTAAAAAGCATGGCATTTGAAACATACCATGAAAACTTGATAGTAAGTACCCATACAAAATTAATGTTACAATAGTAAAAGACTAAACTGCTCATTTCTAATACTTTAGCACAAAATTGTGCACAATTAAATAGTGCTTGGCACTTAATATATTGTTTTTTTAAAGTCTCACTATGGGCTGCCCCCTCTGTTTCGCAAAAAACGCTGTACAGAGATTCCGTTAATCCAAAAGAAAGCCCGTAGATATGTTACATGTAACGTCTCCAAACAAGGCAGACAAGCGTTTTTGCTCAATCATCGGGGTCGGGCTATCCGTTGCAATTCACCTTTGCCAAAACGCTGTTCGCTCTAAGCCTCGCTGATAGCTCTCTACGTTCCGCCCTCGCTCGGCTAAGGCTCTCTAGCGTTTGGCTTTGGCTCATTTCCTCTACTATCCCTCAGCCACGCAAATTTTTAGTAATGCGGAAATAATAAGTTGAACCATAAAGCCAAAGTAATTTTGTTTTGTACAAGGCGAAAAACATAGGCATGGTGGAGCTACGGCGAGGCTTTTCAACGAAGTACAAGGCAAAATAACAAGAGTGTGTCAAGGATTTAGGGAATAACAAAATAATAGCTGAATAAAAAGAGGCGCATTTTACCTTTTCCAAAAATAAAAACTCCTTTTTTTATTGATTTTGAAGAGCGACCTTGAAAGTTTTTGCGTTAAGAAAATGGCTAGGCACATCGTTAAGAAATATCCGTAGTGATACGAATTTTAAGAGTCCAGAGAATTTAAACTAAAGCTTTAAACTCTGATTATCAAATACTTATTTTGATTTAAACAATGAGTATCGCCTTAGGAGATTTTAGATGTGCCTAGCCATTTTTAGCAAAAAAGTTTCACCGTCTTGATTTTTTGTTTCTTTTTTATCAAGCAAAAAGAAAAAAAACTAGATAATTCCGACACTTCTTAAATTAAGGCGAATAACTATTATTATACAATTTCCCTCTTTTCTTGACACACTCTTATGATTTACAATGCATGAAGACAATTTATTATAGATGTGAGCTTTTAACTTGAGTACTTAGTAGTCAGTCAAGATAAAATTAACGATTGCTTTTGGCGTTTTTTGCTCCCTAGTTGTTGTGTTACAAAGCCTCGCCGTAGCTTTGGCTATGCCTACGTTTTGCGCCTTGCTAGGGAACAAAAATCACTCAACATCAACCCGTCATTTTAACGTTGACTAACTACTTAGGCTGCACTGGTAATTAAAACAAATAAGAAGTTTAATAAATTTCCTCTTGTTTTGGACATACAAAGTGTAATGTGAAAGTGCGGTAAGTGCCAAACACTAACTAATGGTGCACAATTTTGTTCTAAAGTATTAACTTTCATTTTTTTAATCAAACAAAGAGTCCCGTTTAATTATTGTGCGGTACTTATAAGGAATTAACAATCAAAAAATTATAGCTACAAGAAAGTTTAAAAAAAAATCCAATTTCTAAGAGGCTAAACAGCCAATTCCTTATCATTAAAAAAAGCCTCTTTCTAAACAAATAGAAAGAGGCTTTTAAAAAAAAGTGTAATAAATCTTTTTGAGTAAAATAGTTTAGGGTATCTGATGGGGAAGGACTTATCTCAAAAAAAGATTAACCGTGTACATGTGTGTTAAATAGACTTGTTGAGATAGATTGACAAAAAAGAACCTATTTTAACTCAGTATCAAGCCCATTTAGACAAGTCTAATACTTAATTACTTTAAGCATTTGCTGTTCGCCTGCTGTTTCTAAAACGTAGAAATAAATGCCTGCTGTCAAATTGCTGAAGTCAAATGTTCGCTGATAGTTATTGGCTACTTGCCACTCATCATTAATGAGTTGCGCTATTTTTTGCCCTGAAATATTATAAATAGATAAAGACACATTTTTATCATCAGCAAGGGTGTACTCAATGTTAGAATAGTTACTTACAGGATTAGGGAAAGTCCTAATATCTAGCATTGAAGTTACATCAGTGGCTTTTTTACCGTTCAAAATAGCATCAACTAACTCACATAAATTGCAATTATCCTCATAAGCAGAACAGTTGCAGTGGTCGTCTGAGGCATTACAGCAGATTTCAATTTTATCTAAATTAATTTCGTCTATATACATGTATTTGCCATTAGAAATACTACCAAACCAGTGATTTGATTCACCCATACAGTTTGCTTGAATAAGAAACCAGTAACGGTAATTATATTTACTTTTTGTAATGAAACCACTACTAGAAGGATGAATATTAGTTGCTTGTTGTATGCCAGAGCGGAGTGGGTTACTTGATAAATAAACAACCTTATATCTTACAGGTTTGACATTGTTAGAGTACCAAGTGAGTTGACCATTTTCTAATATTTGGAAATGCAATAGGTTACCACATAAATCAACTTGTGCATCTACAGTTGGAACATAACTACACCATAAGATAGAGAGAAATACAAAGGTTTTTAATACAGTAGTGAATTTTTTCATGATATTTACTTATTTTTTAAAAGTGATTGAGTAAATTCAAAATATGTAGTGTAGTTGTAGTGAATAGGCATTAGTACATATTTTGAAGTATGGCAATGTTTTTTCAATGTTGATATTTAAACTAGTTAGTGAGAGAGAATAGATATAGTAGTCATTGAATAGGACAAATTTCAGAAAAAACCTTGACAAAAGCAATTACATTTTTTAGTTATTGTTAGCAGAGTAAAGGTTTTATACTAACTAAAATTAATTGTATTTTGATTAAATATTGTTTTTTGTGTCAAAATGAACCTATTTTTATAGGGTTTTAGCTTTAAATTTTTTTAAAAAAAAGCTTAAAAATTTTTGACTATTATTTTACTCAACAGAAAGTTGTTTAATTAAATAGCATGGGCTTATTTTGTATTTTACAAATTGATTTCTTTCAAATTAACTCAATGGCTATATAGTGCTATAATTTAGCTAATGGTATGTTTCAAATACCATAATTTTTAATCAAACAACTTATATTTACATTAGACAGTTCATAAATCTGTAATTCGTGTTCAGATGTTTTTTTGATGACTGCTTTCTTTTTATATGGCTACTGTAACGATTGTTTTAGCCATAGAATATTTGTAAGAAGTTGAAAGTCATGGAAATATATTGGGTGAAATGTTTGAATGATAGTTTGTTGTTGTTAAATTTTAAAGTCTAAATAGCAGTCTTAGAAACAAAGTGTTAAGAAGAAAATGAAACATATCTGGGTAATTAATAGTTAGAAAACAAACTATTGTTCAACTTTGAAATATCAACTATTTTTTTTATTAAACTACAATACTTATATTTAGGTATTTGCACAAAATAAAACAACACTCTTTTTTAGCTAAAAAGATGATAGTCAATGTTTTAAGGTAGCTATTTGCATGAAAAAAATATTTGATAGTTAGTATAAGGCAAACCTATTTTTGATACTCACTACATATATTAGCTTAACTTTAATTATAAATAAATTGCACACTCAATATTGAGGTTTATGTTGAAAAATAAAATGTATTTTGGTTTGCAAAAAAAATTGTTGATAAAGAATTGTCAAAGTAAGCGTATTGCCTGCTATTATCAGTGATAAATAAACTAACAATAGCTATGATATGCACTATAAGTCTTTGATTTTTAGAGGCTTACTTAAGAGTTTAGTAATGGAAAAAAGTTTCTTTTCTAGAAAAATAGAAAGTTGTAATGCCAGAAAGTAATTCCAAAAAATCTTCTTTAAGAGATAGTAAGCTAATTTTACTACTACAATCTTTTGATAATAAACAATTAAAAAGATTAGAAAAATTTTTGCTATCGCCGTATTTTAATGATAATGAACATGTGCTTGCACTGTTTCAGTATATTGTGCGCTTTGCGCCTGAATATGATGATGAACGATTGAGTAAAAAAAATATATTTTGTTCCCTATTTGCAGGCAAACCTTATAAAGACATTAAAATACGTCAATTAATGACGGAACTATTCAAGCTAGTCGAAAAATTTATTGCACACAGTAGCTTAGAACAGAGTGAAATTCAAAAACATCTATTGTTATTAGATTTTTACTTAGATATGAATTTGCCCAAATACTTTCAAGCTTCTCTACGCTCTGCCCAAAAAGTACAACTAAAAAGAGTTACCAAAAACGCTCCGTTTCATTATGATGAATTTTTGCTTGCCGACAGATACTCTACTTATTTAAGCTTTGAACAACAAAAGCTTAAAGGCGGCCGAAATTTACAACAAGTAATAGACAAATTTCAAACCTACTACCTCATCCAAATGGCACAATATGTTTGCGGTGCCATCAATCGGAGTCTCTCCCACAATGTTACCTTCAATCTCAGGCTCATAGATGAACTATTAACCCAACTTGCCAAAGAACAATACAAAGACATTCCTAGTATTCAGGTCTATTATCAAATTTTGCTTCTCTTAACAGTAAGTGAAAAAGCAAGTTTAGATAAACTAATAGAGTTATTTGAAACCTATTCAAGTATTTTTCAACCAGATGAAAGGCGTTTTGTCTATAGATATATGCTAAACTACTGCATTAGCAAAATGAACAATGGAGAAGACCATTATTATACAAAAGTTTTTGAATTATATCAAATAGGTTTACAAAAAGAAGTACTATTTAGGGAAGGAAAAATACCCTCTAGTACCTATAAAAATATTGTGACAACAGGCTTGCGGCTAGAAAAATTTGATGTCATAGAACAATTTATTGGAAATTATAAGAACGATATTAGTGCTGATTACCCAAAGGATGTATATCACTATAATTTGGCGCACTTATTTTTTTATGAAGCCAAATATGATGATGCCATTGAACTACTCAACACCATAGAATACAATGATATTTTTTACAAAATAGATGTCCGCAAACTATTGATTAAAATATATTACGAAAGAGGGGATTATTTGTTACTAGATTCTTCAATGAATGCATTTAGGGTTTTCATTCATCGCAATACGGTTATTTCTCCACATCACAAGGCAACCAATCAAAATTTTATTAACTTTCTATACAAAATTATTCGTATAGCTCCTGACGATTTAGATAAAATTAAGGAAATTAAAGAGGAAATAGACGAAACCCAAAACATAGCCGAGCGCAAATGGCTGGTAGAAAAATTAGATGCTTTGCTTTAATTTGATAATGGTATATTAAATTTTTCTTTCAATTCAAAACTTGATCCATAGATTAGTGAGCAGTGATTCGTTTTTGGAGGGGAGGGCTTTTTGAATGAGTTTTGTAACGACGGCCTTAGTCGTTATGATTCTTGCAAGTAATTTGTACATATAAGAAAGCTCAAAAAATAATTTCCACTTTCTGATCACTAACCACTAATTACTAAAAGCTAAATATCCAAAAGTCTAAATATCCAAAAGTCTAAATATCCAAAAGTCTAAATA
>JAHDHV010000047.1:0-14400 GCA_020631155.1 Bacteroidota bacterium
CCAATTTTTAGCGAAAAAGTTTCACAGCCTTGATTTTTTTCTTTCTTTTTTTATCAAGAAAAAAAGGAAAAAAACGTAGGGAAAGGGACACTTTATAAGATTAAGGTAAATAGCTCTTATAAGAAAACCCTCTTTTCTTGACACACTCAAAAACAATTTTTCAAATCTAAAATGCTTTGTGTGGGGTTAGCAGATTTAAAAACGCTGCTACCTGCCACCAAAACATTGGCACCAGCTTTAAGCAATTTCGGCGCATTCTCCAAATTGACACCACCATCTATTTCGATTCGCAAATTAGGTTGATACTCATTGGCTAAGGCTTTCAACTGTCGAACCTTATGATAGGTATATGGAATAAATTTTTGCCCACCAAAACCGGGATTAACCGACATCAGGCAAACCAAATCTATATCGTGAAGGATAGCGGAGAGCAGACCGATAGGCGTATGCGGATTAAGGGCAACCCCTGCTTGCATACCAAAATCCTTAATTTGATGAATCGTGCGATGCAAATGTGTACACGTCTCATAATGAACCGTTAAAATAGATGCGCCTAAATCGGCAAATTGTTGTATATATTTTTCAGGCTCTATAATCATCAAATGTACATCCAACGGTTTGCTACTGTGCTGTTGTAGGCTTTTCAACACAGGAAAACCGAAGGAAATATTGGGCACAAAACGCCCGTCCATGATGTCCACATGCAGGCAATCCGCCTGACTGCGGTTGACCATTTCAACATCTGCTTGTAAATTGCCAAAATTGGCGGCTAAAATAGAGGGTGCTACCCAGTGCTTCATATATATTCCTGTCTACTTTATATCAAATTTGACTTTCTTTTCCAGTACAAACAAATTTAATATTTAATTTCCACAATAAGAAATCAAGAAGCAGCAATTCCACAATGTTAATGTCAAATTTTTTGAAAAAAGGGGAAGAAAATTTTACAAATTAAAAGGCAATGCTACCAATCTAGCTTTTTTCCGTCTTTCCAGACTGTCAAGCAATACATATTTAGCTTATTTTTAACGCCCATAATCTCTTTCTATCTCCTCCAATACAGATAATACAGCAAATTTTATTTGATTTCGTCGCCTATCAAAATTATCACCATTGATTGTGCCATTAATTCTCTCATTATTATTAGCCCTATTTCTTGAAGAAAGTAGTATTGCTGTTTTATTTAATTGATTATCATTTACTTGTTCAACCAATTGCAGTAGTTGTTTAATCGCTTCATCTAAACGATCATTTTGCAATAATTGACGGATGTTTTGGATACTGCTAGATAAACTAGATGCTCTAGGTTTGACAGGAGGCGTTTCGTCAGATTTTGGCACTTCCTTCATCCCCTCTACTACCTCATAAATTGCCGAAGCAACATTTTGAAAGGCTTCATCTTGATTTTTCCAAATACTAATGGGCACAACTATTCCATTCTGTTGCGGACTTGCAGATAGAGCTTTTAAAGCTACATTTACCTGCCACAAACAGGGACGCAAAATGACTGGAATCAGATATTTTCCTAATTCCAAAGCCTTTTTTTGCATTTCACCACACCATTTTTGCGATAAATAATCCGAACTTACCAATAGTAAAACAATATCCGCATTTTGCAGATTTTTTTCTGTGGTTTCTTTCCATTTAGCTCCTGCCACAACTTTGCTTCGATCCCAATTTTGGATGATGTCATGTTCTTTTAGAATAGCTAATTGCTTTTCTAGTGCTTGTAGGAAAGAATTATCTTCAGGGGCGTTGAGTATAAATACTTTTTTGGGTGTAGGCATGGGTTGATGATTGGTATTAGATATTATTCAGATGCCAAAAATATCATTTTTTTCTAAATCTACAAAAAACTTGGCATTTTCTATCCTAATCAACCAAATTGTGAAGCAAGTTCACGAACTTGCCCTATTATTCTGCCATCAAACCCCTTAAATTGTCAATACGCTGTTGGGTAAGCTTCGTTAGACATTTGTAATTTAATAACGATTCTACCGAAGAATTTTTGTGGGCAAAAGTCTCGCAAGCGCAATGAGCATCGCGGAAAGCCGTCCAATTGCCTTGCGTTTGTCGAAGTAATTGCTGTTGTTCTTGGTCTAATTGTCCCATTAATTTTTGGTAAATATCATCCATTTCTGTAAAAGCAGTCGAATAGTTGGTGGCTGCACATTGGTTGATTTCCTCCTGATTGGCCATGCTCAAACAAGGGTCTTTAGGAGTGGCTTCAATAGGTGGTACTGCGGCAACCACTTCGGGAGTCGGAGTAGCTTCGGCGGGTATGCTTGGTGCTACTGGCGCGCTAATAGCTTCGGGGGCAGGTGTGTTTTGAGGAGCAGCTTTAGGAACTGTTTCCGCAGATAGCTGTGGGGTAGCTAAGTTCGGTGCTGCTTCCATTTTGACCGTCACATTGGTAGGGGTAACGGCTTGCACCTCAGAAGGTTGTACAATCAATTCCGAAGGAACAGCCGACTGTTGAGTAGCCGCATTTTGGTTAGAAACCGTTTTTTCTGCTGCTTCCAGTGCCTCTATTTGTTGTTGAGTGACTGTAGGAGTAGGAATGATGTTTTGAGCAACAAGGGTAGTAGTAATACAAGTGAGTAGTACGAGTAATGACGCAAGCAAAGTTTTCATAATTAATACTTTTTTGATTAAGTAATTAGATATTAGACATGAGATAATTAACTTATTATCAACAACCTATAAACCAAATATTGTTTAATTTTGTCTAGTTACTTAAAATAATAAATTAATACTTTAGAATAAAATTGTGTACCATTAAATAGTGCGTTGGCACTTAATTTTGTAAAGATAGCGTTTTTTGTAGAGGCTTGTAGAGACTTGACTAGCAATAAACTTAACATATAGTGTTCATCATTAACACGATTTTTTTGTAGAAAAGTTTAGATAAAACGCCCTTGTGGAGCATAAATGAAATAAAATTGATGTTATAAGGTGTGTTATTGACTTTTTTAGCACATTTTTTTACAATTAATTTGATTACAACTAACTGATTAATATTTTTTTATGAATTTTTGAAAATTATTTTTATTAATAATGCAAAAAAAAAGTGTCTTTTTTTCTTTAGAAGGGAACTAAATAGAAATTTTGGCTGTTTACACAATTATTAAAGGGAAAGAATTAGTCTAAATGGGCAATTCTATTTTAATTTAAAAAATTGTATTAAGTTTAATCACTATTTTAGTGTAAAAAAAAACAACATTTTCAAACCAAAATTTCTTTAGGTTTATGATGAAAGAAAATGCTTATAACGCAACATATCAAGTAATCACTTTTTCCGATGATAATTCGGTAAATGATACAAGATTAAAATGCTTGCATTATATGCGTTTTCTTATATGATTCCTAAGAAATTATATAAGGCAACTTATATAGTGAACCGCAAGCATTTTTACAGTGCTTGCGGTTTTTTTTTGGCCAAAAATTAGAAAACAGAAGTTAGTAATTAGAGATCAGAAATTAGAACAACAAGTCAATTGATAATTGTAAAATTCATAATTCGTAATTTGTAATTCATAAGGTATGTTTCAAATAGCGTGTTTTTTTACCAAACAGTTTATGGTCACTTTGACAGTTCGTGGATTCGTGATTAGTAGATTAGTGATTCGTTTTTGGACTTTTGATTTCTTTTTAAATGAGTTCTGTAAAGACGGATTTAGCCATCATGTTTCTTGTAATTAATTAGTAAATATTAATTTGTATATAAAAAAAAATATTCATTGAGGATGTCCAATTTCTGATCTCTAATCGCTAATTTCTAACAGCTAAACAGCAATTTTAGAAACAAAGTGTTAGGATAAAAATGAAACATACCATTCATAATTCGTAATTCATAATTCGTAATTCGTAATTCGTAATTCGTAATTCGTAATTCGTAATTAATATTAACAGCCTATGGAACATTTAAACAAGTTTTTAGCCATTTTACACAAATGGAAACCTCACTATACAGCAGCAAGCATCCTACTTATTGTTGCCACCTTTTTTCGGATGCTAGAACCCAAAATTCTGCAAGTTGCCATTGACGGCGTATTGGTATTTTTCCAATCCAATGGCACCGAAACTCCCACCTCCAACGATTTCATCGCCAAAAGCATATACGCCTTACTCCCCGATTTGAGTATGAACAATTTATCATGGGTACTCATCTGTTTAGGCATCTTTTTCTTAGTCATTTCTCTCATACGCAGTATATCACGCTTTTCGTCTAGCACCATTACCGCCCATGCCACCGAAAAAGCAACCAAACGCCTGCGCGACAATTTATTTTCCCATATTCAACGCTTGCCTTTATCGAAACAGAGTGAGCTATCTACAGGCGAAATGATTCAACGCTGTACGGGAGATGTGGATACGGTTCATAGATTTATTGGTACGCAAGTCGTAGACATTGTTTGGATGAGCAGTATTTTTTTCATTTCCTTTTATATGATGGCTTCTGTGCATCTGCTGTATGCCTTTATTGCCATTGCTTTAGTGCCGTTCATTAGCCTTACCTCGTATTTGTTTTTTAGCAAAGAGGCAAAAGTTTGGAAAGAACATGAGGCCGAGCAAGATAAATTAACTTCTATTACGGAAGAAAATTTGGCAGGTATTCGCGTTGTTCAGGCATTTGCTCAAGAAGCCTATGAAAAGCAAAAATTTGAGACTCAAAATCAGAAAGCCCTTAAAGTAGGTTTGAAACGTGCCAATTTACACGCCCTTTTTTGGCCATTTTCCGATATGTTGGTAAGTCTGCAAGTCACTTTGTCAGTGGTAGCAGGCGGTTATTTTGCACTAACCAACCAAATAACTGTTGGCGAATTGGTGAGTTTTTACACCTATGCCATCATGGTTACTTGGCCAATGCGCCGCTTAGGGCGAGTGATTTCTCAAACGAGTATGGCGGTAGTCGCTATTGATCGTTTGTCGGCTATTTTGGATTCAGAAACCGAAGATTATGGAGGCGTAACTAAAGAAGATGGTTTGAAGGGGGAAGTAGAGTTTAAAAATGTTTGGTTTAAATATGCAGAAAAAGACGAATCATATGTATTAAAAGATGTATCTTTTAAAATAAAAGCTGGACAAATTGTTGCCTTGATTGGCGAAACAGGTTCAGGAAAAACCACCATTATCAATCTTTTAGTACGCTTTTACGAACCCACCAAAGGGGCTATTTTCATTGATGGTATCAACATTAAGGAGTATTCTAAAACCTATTTGCGAAAATGCATTGGTGTGGTACTACAACAAGCTTTTTTATTTTCTACTTCTATTAAAAATAATATTGCTTATGCTAATCTTGCAGCCGAGCAAAACGATATTTTACAAGCTGCTAAAGATGCCAGTATACACGAAATTTTAGATGTATTTTCTGATGGTTATAATACGGTTGTAGGGGAAAAAGGGGTCACACTTTCTGGTGGACAACGGCAACGTGTAGCCCTTGCTCGTACTCTTCTCGAAAATCCTGATATTCTCGTTTTAGATGATACAACTTCTGCGGTAGACACCGAAACCGAGTATGATATTCAACAGGCTTTGGTGCGCAAAATGCAGGGCATTACAACCTTTATTATCGCACACCGTATTTCTGCCATTCAACATGCAGATGTGATTATTGTACTGAAAGATGGGCAGATTGTAGAGCAGGGAACCCCACAAGAATTACAGCAAAATGGTGGTTTTTATCAGCAAATTTATGATGTGCAAACTACTTTGGAGTTAGATGTGATTTAGTGATTCGTGGATTCGTGATTAGGTTATCTTTAAATATCTAACCAACCAATATAAAATTCAGCAATTCAACAATTTTAGAGTTTGGAGTAAGTTATTTTGAGTTTTTTTACTTTGTACAAAATTGTTTAACAGGCAAATAAATATTTTTTTTACCAAAAATAAAAACCTTAGAACCTTAAAACTTTTCAACCTTCCAAACTCCAAAAACTATAAAAACATTAAAACATGTTAAAAGATCAACAATATACAGATAAAGGGGCCTTGCTCCCATTCTTAAAACGCATTTTCCACTATGCTATGCAATACCGATTATGGTTTTGGACCTTTATAGTTGGGGTGGTAATCGTGGGCATAGTGGATGCGGTTTATCCATTAATTTGGATGCATTATTTAGACAGTGCCATTATGCCTGCCGTAGAGGTATACAAACAGTCGTGGGACAAAGGTATTACACCAAGTATTGATTATCAAGGGCTTTGGTTTTATGGCGGCTTGTTTTTACTCAATGGATTATTACAGTTAATCGGTGTTTTTGTATTTGTTAAACTAGGAGGTTATATGGAAGAAAACGTGATGTATCGCCTCCGTAAAGAAATGTTTAGTCGTTTACAAGAACTATCTTTTTCTTATTACGACAAATCAGCTTCTGGATGGTTGCTCTCTCGCATTAGCTCTGATACAAAGCGAGTGACTGTCTTGATTTCATGGGGCTTTTTAGAAGTCATCTGGGGAATAACGATGATTATTGCCTGTTTAGGAGCGATGTTTTATTACAACTGGAAATTGGCCTTAATTGTAGCTGCTGCTATTCCATTTTTAATGATTGTATCTATTAAAATACGTATGCTAATTTTGAAATATTCGAGAGAAGCACGAAAGATAAACAGTGAACTAACGGCAAATTTTAATGAGCACATCAACGGTGTAGCGGTCAACAAAATGACTTCACAAGAGCAGCGTGTAAGCGGAGAATTTAAAGGTTTAAGTGATAATATGCGGCGTTCTTCCTATCGTGCAGCCTATTACACTGCCATGTATTTTCCCTTAGTGGTCTTTACAGGTTCCATTGCAGCAGCCTTTGTATTATATGCAGGCGGCTGGATGGCAATAGGTCAAGATTCGCAAATTACGGTAGGTATTTTAGCAGCCTTTTTTAGCTATGCGACCCTGATTTTTCTGCCAATTATGGATATTTCGCGTTTTTATGCAATGGCGCAGGGCTGTATTTCGGCAGGAGAGCGTATTTTTTCCCTCATTGATGAAGTGCCAGAAATCAAAGACCGAGAAGGAGCAACAGATTTTGGCATTATTCAAGGAAATATTGAGTTTGAAAACGTGGATTTTGCTTATGTGGAGGATAAAATGGTTTATGAAAACCTCAATTTAAGCATTAAAGCAGGGCAATCCATCGCATTAGTAGGCGCAACAGGCGGCGGTAAATCCACCATCACCAACCTAGTCGGGCGATTTTATGAACCAACAAAGGGCACGCTTAAGATTGATGGCGAAGATTACCTTCATAAAACACTACACAGCCTCCGCAGTCAGTTAGGAGTTGTATTGCAAACGCCGCATCTTTTTTCTGGAACCCTTCGTGACAATATCAAATACGGGCGGCTTACTGCTACAGATGAAGAAATCAAGCAAACTTTGCAAATGGTTGGTGCAGCGCATTTTATCAGTCGTTTGGACGAGGAAGTTGGAGAGGCAGGTGATAAACTGTCTATTGGCGAAAAGCAATTGATTTCCTTTGCACGCGCCCTACTGTCTAATCCGCGCATTCTTGTCATGGACGAGGCAACTTCTTCGATTGATACCTTAACAGAGGCAAAAATTCAGAAGGGCATCGCTCAAATGATCGCTGGACGTACTTCGATTATCATTGCCCACCGTTTATCTACCATTAAAAATTGCGACCGTATTTTGGTGATTAAAAACGGGCAAATTTTGGAAGATGGTAGTCATAAAGAGCTATTGCAGCAGAAAGGATATTACTATGATTTATACACAAAACAAGTAGCTAAAAAAACAGAACGCAAATTGGCTGTTTAGTTTTTGACTATCTTGATTTCCTCTTTTGGCTTTTTGGCTGTTGGAACTAGGCGTATATGCTTACTTAACAGTCAAAAAGCCTATCCTTTTTCTTCTGTTTTCTGTTTCTCTAAAACGCTTAGGTAATCTTGTTTAGCTACTTCTAATTGCTCAATAATTTGGTGACGTTGTTGTATCAAACTGGCAACAAGGGTATTGCGTTTATAAAATAAAGAAAATAATTTAACATGCCCTTTTGTACGTTGTACACGCTGCCAATAGTTAAGGGCAAAAAATCCAGCTAAAGGCAGGCTAATAAAGTATAGAAGCGTTAGCCAAGGCATCCCAAAAAATTGATGTACCCAATAGGTTTGCAAACTATAAAATAGGGTAAATGTTACCATTCCAAACATCATTTTGGTAGGTCCTAAATATTCTTCATACTCCAAAATAGCATTAGCCACCCAAGACGGGATTCTATAAGGCAAATAATTGTTTATCAGACCATATAAATATATTGGAAAGCCAAAAATAAGGTAAGCCGCTGCTTTGAGATTGCCAGCAAAAGCACTTTTGTTGCGCTGTTCGGCATCTAGCAAACTGTCTTTAATTTCTAATTGATTTAGACCTTGAAAATAAGTATTTATCTGTTGTTCTAACTGCTCAACACGTTGAGGTTCATGCGCTTCAAAATGGTCAATAGCCCGAATAATGCCTTTAGTTAGGCGAAATTCTTGTGCTTCTTCGGCGGCAGTTTGCAGGGGCAGGCTTTTATCTTGTAATAAGCGATTTTTGTAGATGGTTTCAATTCGGCGCACCAAAGTATCTTCCTCATCATCATCCGTAACAATAGTATTTTGAGCCAAGCGTTCCCGAATAATTTCCGTTAAAGTACGCACTGCTTCGCGCTTATCTTTTCGGTAAAGCTCTTCAAAGTCAGCAACTTGTATGGGTTTATCAATATTAATCAACAACGAACTCCGAAAACTTGTAGGATCAGAATAGTTCAACCCTACCATAACAATAGATACGCCTAGCTTAAAATCATGTTGAGCTTCCGCCCCGAGTGCAATGCGCGCCGTTCCCGTTTTTATTTTTTGCAATCGCCGTTGATTAACGCTTGTCCCTTCGGGAAAAATCATAATGACCTTTTTATTGCCTAAATGCTCGTAACAAGCGCGAAAAATTTCTTCATTTTTCTGCTGTTGATTAACATCCGTATTATTGTCTTGTGAACGATAAATAGGTAAAACATTTACTTTTTGCAGTAAAAAACGTTTCAAAGCTGTGTTAAATAGCGTACCTTTGGCAATGAAATAAGACTGCTGTTTTAAATGAATCCCTATCACCATTGGGTCCATAAAAGTATTAGGGTGATTGGAAACAATCAAAAAAGGCCCTTTTTTGGGTAAATGTTCTGGATGATTAATCTGAAGGTCCTTAAAAAAAATTTTTAAGGTACAAGAAAAAATAAACTTGAGTATGGTATACAACATTGTGGTTTCGGGTTGTGAGTTATGTGGTTTTGCGTTGTGGGTTATGTGGTTTTGCGTTTCGGGTTGTGAGTTATGTGGTTTTGCGTTTCGGGTTGTGAGTTAATTTTGTAAACTTCCAAACTCCAAAACTGTCTATACCAAAAACAGGATAAAAATAAAAGTTGTTAAATTTTTCATTTGTTTTTATCAGTGTAGGCAAAGCCTATAAAAAATTACGCTTCTAAACTGTTTTTGGTATAATTTCAAAATGCAATTCAATAATTTAAAATATTTAGGTACATCAAGATAACAATATTTATTCCTAAACTGTTAAACAAAAGAGAAAATTAATCGTTCCTTTAGGAATAGATGATCCGCTATTGTTTCATCATCCTACAACATTTTTTAATCATTAAAATTTATCATACCATGAGATCATTTTTTTCATTAGTGATGGGTTTGGTGCTAGGTGCCATTTTAGGTTTATTATTAGCTCCTACGAGTGGTCGAAAAACAAGAAAAAAATTGAGAAAGCGCGCTCGTAAAATGCAATTAGAGCTAGAAGCGCAAACCGAAAAAAGCATGGAACGCTTAGGCGAATTTAAAAACAATGCCGAGCAGTTTGTAGAAGATGCTGCCAAAAAAGTCAATGGTGATAATACTTATTATACGAATTAGTGATTCGTGATTCGTGATTCGTGATTCGTGATTCGTGATTCGTGATTCGTGATTAGAAGTTAAAAAATTATTCATCAAATTCGTAATTCGTAATTTCTAATTCGTAATTAACCTCCCCCTTCATTTAACAACTCAAACTGACTGTCATAGCTATGAAGCAAGAAGATAGCGAATTTATTTCAGAACGCCTAATCAACAACATTCGCAAGTATATAGAACTGCGGATGGAGTACTATCGTTTGGATATTTTAGAAAAAATGGCGCGCGCTACTTCCTTTATCATTTCTGTATTGATAGTCAGTTTGGTGTTATTATTTGCCTTTATTTTTATCAATATTGCCATTGCTTTTATGCTCTCGGATTGGCTTGGCTCTTTGCGAAAAGGCTTTGGTATATTTGCCGTTTTCTATTGTGTAATGGCCATATTTGTCGTTATCTTTAGAAAAAAATTAATTCAAGCCCTTATTTTTAATGGTGCTGTTGAAAATATTTTGTATAATAGCGATTCAACAGATAATCCTAAAAAAGATGCATAAATCCTCCAAAATTGATCTAGCTCAAAAGCGGTTAGCACTGGACATTGAAAAACAAGAGTATTTGATTCTCAAAGACTTATTGCGGCTCAAGCACAAATATCATCCGATAAATGTTGGAGCTAATTTTATGCTAGATTTTCTTAGCGAAACTGAAGAAAAAGATAATACACTTTTTTCAGAAACTGACAAACAACCCACTACTAAAGAACGCAAACACTTAATGGGCATTGCGTCCGATTCTAAACGCATGAAGCAACTCAAAGGAATGTTTGCCAACCTATTACTCATTGCCGATTCCTACCTTGATTCCCTTGCCCAACGCCTCGAAAAAAAGGCAACGCAAGTACAATCATCTGCCAATGACGCTCCTCATGAGGAAGAAGAGTGACAAAAAACAGTCTATCCTATCATCTATGCATTGTGACAATGTGTGTAAGGAAAAAATGCAGGATTTATCCCTCAAATAGTGACTTTCAACTGTAATCAAAAGGTCAATAAATAAGATAAAGGTTTTATACTTCGATGTAAATTTTTATCTTTGGAGATCAGCAAAATCTTGCAATTTTCAAAAGTACACGCATAATCACATCATTTTTCATAAGTAAGTACTATGATAATGTTAAAAGAGCACTAAATAATGTGTATGTATTTTCCAACAAACACATTAACCCAAAACTCATATCTACTTTTTCATATATCAGCACTTACATTTAACTGAAATACCAATCAAATGCTAAAACATCGGGAAGTATCTACGTATATACTACTGTCATTTTTATCACTCCTACTATTGTTGTTTACACAACAAAGTACATTCGCAGAAGATACGGAAGGCTACAATATTACAATAAAGGTAAAAGGCGTTGCAGATACAGCCTGTTATCTAGGTTATCATTATGGGCATAAAATTTTTGTTAAAGATACCTTTGCATTCGATAGCAAAGGTATTTGCACGTTTAAGGGTGATGAGACTCTACAAGGTGGCATCTATTTGGCGATTATCCCCGGTAAACGGTATTTTGAATTTTTAGTTGACAAAGACCAAAATTTTACCCTAATTACTGATACGAGTAGTTTTGTCAATAAAATGCAGGTGTTCGGCTCTGAGGAAAATGAATTATTTAATCAATATCAGCGTTTTTTGGATGAACAACAAGGAAAAATTCGGCAACTAAAAAAGAAAATAGCAGTTCATGAGGAGGCAGAACAACTAGATTCTGTGCCACCTTTGCGAAAAAAGATCAAAGAATTAGGTAGTGTCATTAATGATTATCGCTTAGAAGCTGTTAAAGAGCATCCCGAAACTTTTTTGGCAACTATTTTTACAACAATGCAAGACCCTAAAGTTCCTGCCGATGTAAAAGAAAGCGAAAAAAACAAACAATTTCAAACCAATTACTATCATGATCATTTTTGGGATAATGTTGATTTTTCAGATATTCGACTATTAAGAACACCAATTTTATACAATAAAACTAAGCATTATTTAGAGCGCATGACTGTGCAAATTCCCGATTCTATTAATGCTGCTGCTGAGTTTATTATTGAAAAGTCAAAGGCTAATGAAGATATTTTCAAATACATACTAACCTATATTACACATCACTACGAAACCTCTAAAATTGTTGGCATGGATGCAGTATTTGTATATCTGGCTGATAAATACTACCTCTCAGGGCAAGCTAAATGGCTAGATGAAAAACGCATTGAAAAGTTGGCAGAGCGCGTCAGAAGGTTACGCCCAAACCTCATTGGTAAAACGGCACCTGAATTGCTTATGCTTGATTATGATGGTAATAAAATATCGCTACACGGTTTGGATAATAATTATACAGTCGTTTATTTTTGGGATTATAAATGTGGGCATTGTAAAAAATCTGTGCCTAAAATGCTCGAAATTCATGCAAAATACAAGGAAAAAGGGGTTGATTTTTTCTCCATTTGCACGCGCGTAGAGAAAAAACCTTGGAAAGAATACATGGATGAGTATAAAATTGAGCCTTGGATAAATGTTATGGATCCGTTCAACAAAACCAACTTCCGCGATTTGTATGACATCCACTCAACACCAACTATTTTTGTGCTGGATGAAAATAAAAAAATTCTTATTAAAAGAATTGGCGCAAGTCAACTAGATAGAGTTTTGAAGAAATACATTGCAATGGACGAGGCGATGAAAAATAAGGAGCAAGAAAAAACAGAAACATCTAGCAAAAGCAGTGAAGCTAAAGGCCAAACAACAGCAAATGAAACGCCAAAAGATACAGAAGAAAAAACAGCAGAAGAAGCGATGAAAAATGCCGAAGGTACAGAAGGAAAAGCAGCAGATGAAGCAATGAAAAATGGCGAAGGTGTGGAATAGTTGGAAGTTAGATTAATCGAAAATTCAACAAATCAATAATTCAGAAATTCGTAACTCGTAATTCATAATTAAAATAAGATGAATCAGTTAAGCAAAGAAGCACTACTACATATTTTATTTGAAAAATGGGCAGGCGAGCCTGTGGCTAATTTACAAGCACTCCCCCCCTCTGGCTCTGATCGGAATTATTTTCGCATCAGTAGTGCTAATCATTCTGCCATTGGTGCCTATAATGCCAATCGAAAAGAAAATGAAACTTTCATTTATTTTTCTAATCATTTTTTGAGTAAAAATATACCTGTTCCAAAAATTTATGCACAAGATTTGGATAAGCATATTTACTTAATGGAAGATTTGGGTAATACAACTCTTCTACAATATGCTCAAAAAGTGCGAATAAATGAGGATTTTCCCGATGAATTATTGAGCATTTACAAAAAAGCTATTGAGCAATTGGTAGCCATTCAAATTCAAGGTCATGAGGGTTTGGATTATAGTCAGTGTTACACCAAACAAAGTTTTGATAAACAATCTATTCTTTGGGATTTAAATTATTTTAAATATTATTTTTTAAAACTGGCAAAAATTCCTTTTGATGAGCAAGCCTTAGAAGATGACTTTCATCGTTTTGCTAATTATTTGCTAGAAGCTGAAAGCAATTATTTTCTATTCCGAGATTTTCAGGCGCGCAATGTCATGCTGAAAGATGATAAGGTATATTTTATTGATTATCAAGGCGGAAGAAAAGGGGCTTTACAATACGATTTAGCCGCCCTACTCTATCAAGCTAAAGCAAATATTCCACATGCTGTTCGGGAAAAACTGTTGGAATACTATTTAGATGTATTAACACAACATATTGATATTGAGCGAGATAGCTTTAAGAAACACTATTATGCCTACGTTTTAATTCGCAGTATACAAGTATTAGGAGCTTACGGATTCAGAGGCTTTTTTGAGCGCAAAGCACATTTTTTAAGTAGTATCCCTTATGCCATCAACAATTTAAAATGGTTACTGGAAACCCTTCATTTACCCATTGAATTGCCTGCCTTATGGACTGCTCTCGAACAACTCACCGAGTCTGAAAAATTAAAGCAATTAGCCCCAAAAACCTATCCCGACAATGATTTAACCGTCAAAATCACCAGCTTTTCCTACCGCAGAGGCATCCCCGAAGATACAAGCGGACACGGCGGCGGCTTCGTTTTTGACTGTAGAGGCATTTACAATCCCGGCCGCTACAAAGAATACCGACATTTAACAGGTCGAGATGCCAAAGTGATAGAATTTTTGGAGAAAAAAAGTAATATAGACCGATTTGTTTCTGCTGTTTTTGCGGTGATTGACCCATCTATAGAAAAATATTTAGCTCGAGGTTATACGCATTTAAGTGTTAATTTTGGTTGTACAGGCGGTCAACATCGCTCTGTTTATACTGCCGATCGCTTGGCGGAATATTTGAAAAAGAAATACAATATCAAAGTGGAACTAGAACATATTGAGCAGGAAATAAAAAATTGGGTAAACTAGTTATATGAGATTGGAGACGGGAGATATGAGATACTTATGTCTTATA
>JAHDHV010000047.1:14500-14568 GCA_020631155.1 Bacteroidota bacterium
TCTTATGTCTCACATCTTATGTCTCACATCTTATGTCTCACATCTTATGTCTCACATCTTATGTCTCA
>JAHDHV010000047.1:14668-23814 GCA_020631155.1 Bacteroidota bacterium
ATCTTATGTCTCACATCTTATGTCTCACATCTTATGTCTCACATCTTATGTCTCACTTATTTTGCCACTGTTGAATGATAAAAGCTTTTGCCTCTTCAAAAGCTTGTTTATTGGGCATCAAACTTTTGTGAATACTGGTTTCTTTGCCATTAAAATATATCATAAGCATATCGTTTCCCGATATTTTTGTTTCTCGTAAGGATTCAATATCTGAAAAAGCTATTTCAGTGGTTTTTCTTCGCAAGCCTATAGGTGGGATAATAATTTTTTCTTCATCAATTACTAAATGATTAGGCGCATTTTTGATTTTAAAGTACAATCCTACAAACATTATCAATACAAATCCCATAGAAAGCGCGAATAATACCCAATAAAATATAGCTGCGCCATTCTCAGACAAGCTTATAATGTTGTTGATTATCAAGCCTTTATCGTTACTTACTGCTAAATAATAAAAAAAAGCTGCTGCTGCGGCAAAAAATAAACCACTTAACAATAGCAACCAAGTTTTGCCTTCATATTTATAAGTTAATGTAGTTTTTTCCATTTTTCTAAAATAAATAAATTTAATTACGAATTGTTTTGGAATTTGGGAGCAATTGATTTTTAGCTTTTTAGTTGCGAAAAACTCACATTTCATCTTTTTTTACAAAAAATAAAAACTTTAAAACCTTCCAACTTTGCAAACCTTCCAAACTCTACTTTTAAACATCCAATTCCTCCATTCGTTTTCGGATGTCTTGGGCAATGCGCTTGTAGTCGTACTTTCTTTTTGGGGGAATTTGTTGTAAATACTGTTGATACGCCTCAATAGCTTCGGTATTACAGCCCAATTCGGTATAGGCGATGCCCTGCATTTCGTAAATTTCAAACAGATTTGGTAGCCTTTCTAAAGAGCGATTGCAATAGTATAATGCAATTTCAGGCTCTTTTAATTGATTATAAATACGAGCTAAATTGATGTAGGGTTCTACCCAGTTCGGATAAATATCTACTGCATAACGAGTATACAAAGCTGCTAATTGTAAGGAATTAATATCGCGGTAGGTATTGCCGATGTTGTAAAAAGTTAAGGCTTTGATTTGCTCCTGATTGAGTGGGCTTAGGAAAATATTTTTATTGATGCTTGTTGTATCTAGTTTAAATTTTTCGATATAATATTCCATTGAGACTGTGCGATTTGCAGTTGTTTCCCAATAGATTTTATGCTTCCCATCATCCCATAATACACACATATGAGCAGGCATAACCAAGCCATAAATGGGCAAATCAAAACGGTCGGCAATGGTTAAAAATAAGAGGCTATTAATGTCGCAATCAAACAACCGATAGCGCAAACACATATAAAAAGCACTGTGATAGCTCACCTGTTGCAGCCGTTTGTTTTGCAATAAATCGCTAATAAATATCAAAATATCTAAGGCTTCGCGCCTAGTATATTGCTCCTTTTTTGGAATCTTTTTTTCTGCATCATCCAGCAATTCATCCAGCAAATTGTATTCGTAATATGTAACAGGCAAACCCGCCCAGCTTTCTATATCCAGCACCAAGTAACCTGTTTCGCAAGTTGTATCAATCCACTCTTGATAATCGGGCAATTTTTCCAGTGCCGCATCATCATTAACCGTTTCCACTATGGTTTCAGTAATAGGTTCTTTTTCCATATTCCAGCAGGAACTTAAAGAAAAAACTACAATTGCAATAAAAATAAATCTTAAACTATAAGGCATAAGGCGTGATATTTTAGTCTCTAACTGTGTTATTCAATACCTTATAGGCTACTAAATAACAAATAGTTGCATATTTTTTAAAAAAAACTAAAAAAAGAATGTTGTCCATCAAATCAATTTTCCTATGTAATTAACAAACAACTACATTAAAGAGGTTTGATGATATGACAGCTTTATTCTTTTATAAACACTCTTACGAAAGTTGTGCCAAGCTTGCCTTTTGTCAAAACTATGTCAGTGATTTGTGATTAAAAATATATAATTTAATCTATCAGAAACCTTCTAACCTTAAAACTTTTCAACCTTCTAACCAAACTAATCCCCTTTTTCTTTTACCAAGTCTTTTACTTCTTGTAAATCCGTTTTTTTGGTCACCTCTAATAATTGCAACAGACTAGGATCAGATGGATTGGGAGCGACAGAAGAAATCAATTGCCCTTCTGGATCGATCAAAACAAATCGAGGTACACCTTTTAATAAATAGTCACTGGCAAAAATGGATTCTAAGCCTTTATCTGCTCTTAATTGTATGCCTTCTAACTTCATTTGTGTTACATATTTTTTCCATTTTTTCTCATCTGTATCCATAGAAATAGATACAAATTCAATATTATCATCCTTATATTGCTCTTGTATTTTTTTGAAATATGGTATTTCAGCTTTGCTATATGGGCACCAACTCCCCCATATTTTTAAGTATACATACTTTCCTTTAAAATCACTCAATGAATAAGTTTTTCCTTCTTCTGAGCTTGCAAAATCGGTAAAGTCAGGAGCTTTATTACCGGGCATCAACTTTTTAACTTTATTATACAGTTGAGTAATTGCTTCTTTATCTTTTTCACTGGTAGACAGTTTTTTAAAGCTTTCATATACTTTTTTTGGCTGTGGATGTGTAGCCAAATTTGCCTTTACAACTGCGTGTAATAAATGATTTTGAATGGTTGGGTGTTTCGCTTTTTGGTGAATGGTATCTAATAAAGCGAGCGTATGTAGGGTATCATTTAAGCTACTATCAATTAGATGTTGATAATAATAGTATTGGAAATTTTGATTGGCTCGAATGGTAAATAAAGCTTCATCATTTAAATCCAATTTTTCTGTAAATTTATAAAAATCTTTAGGTATTTTTTTGCCTTGCTCCTGCTGCATATTTACATACATACTCATCAAATTAGCATGTTTAAACACCTCTGTTGCTTTTTGATAAGCCACAAAAGAGCTATCCGCATCTTTACCCTTAAAGTAAGCTTCAATTGCTTCAATACTTTTATCTTTTACCTCTGTTAACTGCTTGCTGTAAGCGTCTGCCTCCGCTAGAAAGTCAATGCCCTTATAGATCGGAGCTAATAATTTCATTTTTTCTAACATAAAATTATTTTCCGCAGCTCCCTTTCCTTTGTAATACATGCTGTCAGGCTGTTGATTTTCAATGTGTAGTGCAACCGTAAAGCCTTCTTTTAAAAACAAAGGATAGCCCTTAGCCCCTACTAAGACCTTGAAATAAGCCCCTTTTTCTGACACTTTTATGGTGTCAACCAATTGTTTATCTATTAACTTTAAAGTACGGCTTTCCTTATTTTCATTAACAATGTCTATACTTTCACTTTTCACCTTTTCCGAAACGGATAGTGAAAAAATAGCATATTTATTTTCATTGGCAAAACTAATTGATAACCAAACACTTAAAAATAGTGTAATGCATAGTTTTTTGTTCATATTTCCATAATTTTTAAACAGTAAAAACGTCTATTCAGTAAAATAAGGTTTTTCTGTAGTATTCAATAATTCTAGCTACTTTGTTAACGAAATTATGACGGATTTGCTCAGTTTACGATGTTAAATAATGTGGAAATAATAAACTCATTTTAGCTTTTTTATTTTTTGTAGCAACCAATCTTTTTCAGGTAGCACTGTTATTTCCTGTAATTTGGCAGTTATTTTTTCTATCCTTTCTTTATCTCCCTTTCGAGTATATGCAATCGCAAAAAGGACATTCACAAAATGTCGATTCGCCTCCACATGAAATTCATTTATTTTGCTTTTATTTTTTGTTAAAAATTTCCTAAAACTATTCACCAAA
The DNA here is from genome assembly GCA_020631155.1 of Bacteroidota bacterium. Taxonomy (GTDB): domain Bacteria; phylum Bacteroidota; class Bacteroidia; order Chitinophagales; family UBA2359; genus JAHDHV01. The sequence goes on from JAHDHV010000047.1 coordinate 18,482, forward strand.
TCATCTAATAAATCAAAGTATTCTAGCTCGTAATACACTTTAAGACGGATTCGCCTTTCTTCCATTTTTGTGTTAATATTATCATATTTCAATTGATTTAACTCATCTAAAGTTTCTTCATACCTTTGTTCCGCAAAACACCACATCGCATAACACAAACTATACATATCTTCCCTTTCCTCATATTCAGGAGTGATCTTATGCTGATGTTCTTCTAAAAAGGATTTAACCCAAGCATTTTTCTCCAATTTTAAGCCTACAGAAACAATATTTCTAAAAATGATAGGATGCAAATAACCATTGACATATATAATTTTGTTTTTGAGTTGTATTTCATAGAGTTGAAATAATTCTTTATAATAATTACCATTGATAGGGTGGCTACTCCTCAATGCATTGTATAAATAAGTATACAACACATTATTTTCTGCAATAGTGAATAATTTGCTATGTTTTTCTAACAACTCCCTTAGTTTGTAATAATTTTTCGCTTTTGTAGGCTCATTCAACAATATTAAGGCATGATACCATATGGAAATGGTAGGAATTTGATAATATATACTATTAGGCACAAACTGTAAAAGCTCAGTCATTAATGTAAAATCGTAAACATAATTTACACTGCGTTGCCGATTTTTCATTTGACAAAGTTGTTCTAATTTTTTGCAGATGTAAAAGGTATCTAATGAGTCCGCTGTTTGTTGAAATAATATATCACCCGTACCATCTTCGGCTCTAATTCCTAGAAAGTTAGACCGCTCATACTCATATTCAAATAAATGCTTCAAATGATCGGCGTTTCTATAAACTTGATTATTGATTTGTTTTATACTTTTTTTATAACGATAGTTAAAAAAATTACTAAGCTTACGCCTATTGTAAAATCTCAATAGATTTAGATTAGTCTGTGCCGCATCATTTGATGTTACTTGATAATTAATAAATTGCTCGGCTAATTTTAACAGTTTAGAATTCAACTTTACAATAACACTTTTTTTATATACTTTTTTAGGAAATAAATATTGGAAAGCATTATTAAAAGTCAAATCATGGTGTTCAAAATTAGGTGAATAACTTTGTATATAGTCATACAGTATAATCAGGTTCTGGTTTTTATTAAAAAAGGGGGCATTTACAAACTCTCTAAATTGCTTTTGTTCTAAATTTGAAAAAACGGCAATCATTTTTATCAACTTACCATCTTTCAAATGATCACTACTTTTTTGGGACATATTAGTACTAGTTAGTTGTACCAAAAAATAACTTACCTAACCTCTTTTCTCACTTGTTTTCTTGTTGGGGATTTTTGATAAAAAAGGTAATTGTGTTATTAGCTAAGACAACTTATCTTTGGACATGTATTCAAGAATCTAAGAAATGTTATTCAACAATAGTTTATTGTTACAACTGGAGATTGTAGTAAAAACTTTATTTAGTTGAATAACATTTTTTGTCAAAACAAAAAAAAGTAAAATATTTTACAAATACAAATAATTTAGCCAAAAAGCAACACCATCTACTTCAAATCTTCATATAAAAACAATTCTGTAACAATTAGAACAAAACATTATGAAAAAAGAGAATTTAGCACTACAACTTTTCGTTTTTTTACTAGGCATTAGCTTGTACTTTGGCAATCCTACATTCTGTTCAGCCCAAGATTGGTGGCCAACAGATGGTTTGGGTATACTTCCAACTGTAGAAGTAGCAGAGGTTTCCTACCCCGAATCAGATAATCCTGGGTTTGATCCTTCTTATACTGCCTGTGACCCTCCAAGCGATATTGGTATAGAAGTTTTTACTCCAAATGACCTCCTTATTAATTGGAGTTCTGTACCTATGGCTTTGAGTTATACCATTACAGTAGAGATTAATGGAATACCTTATGGAACCTACACTGTTTCTGCGCCTACTACTTCTTTAAATGTATTCATATGGCCTGGTTTACAAGGTGGTGATATTATTACCGCATGTTCAATAACTAATTGTGGAACTAATAAAACATCAATTGTTAAATCTACTTGCCAATCTTTTGAATATCAAATTACAGCAGCCACTGTAGAGTTTATATACAGATCTGACTTAGACAATGAATGTGTAAGTGGCAATCTTTGCCCAATGTCTCTACCTAATGAGTGTATAAATAGAGATGGTACTCCTAACATTTTTAACGCAAATGATATATGTAATTGTTCAACGCCAAACATTACTTGTGAAGCACTAAAAGCATGTTTGCGCCAAAAAACCGCCTTTCTAATAATTGACAAACAACAATGTGCTCCTAATTCAATAAGCCCTAGAAAACAGAGTAAAATAAGTATGAAAAACATATCACTTTATCCCAATCCAATACGTAATACAGGACAACTTACTTATCATTTGAATGGAGAAGGGACACTTAGTTTGCGTATTTTTAATGTGTTGGGAACGTTACAATATGAAAGCTACTTTAGACAAGAAACAGGTAATCATTCTATCACACTTGATGTTGAACATCTACCACCTGGCACCTACTACTACCAAATAGCTAATGAAGAAACAGAACATACAGCTAAGTTTGTAAAAATACATTAGACATTTAGTGTTCAATACACTATTGCATTTTTCCTAAAAAGCCCTTTATCCTTAAAAGATAAAGGGTTTTTATTTTATCTATTATTTTTTTTAATCATTTAATAATCAGGGATTTCCCTCAAAAAAGGTAATTGTAATTTGATTATAACTCCTTTAACTTTGTCGTATAACAAGCGCGAGTTATAGGCGGATATACCGAAAAGCCTAAATAGAGTAGGTAGTAACCTTTAAAGTTTCTTATTATGACAAAAGCAATTATGAAATACTTCGTTTTAATGTCGCTTTTATTTTCCACTAATTTTGTTTTGGGACAATGTGATTGGTTAGATAATAATACAGGAGCATGTACCAATAGTAATACGGTTGATATATATAGAACTGGCAATGTAAGTATAGGTAATACTACTCCAACTAACCCCAATAAACTAGATGTAGATGGAAGCATTAATATTTCTAACTCAAACTCTTATAAAGTCAATGGAGTAAGTATTTTAGCAACATCCCCTCTTGGATCAAATAGTGCTGGTCTAGAAAATGTATCACTTGGACAATCAACAGGGAATACCAATCTAGGGAGAGCCAATACATTTTTAGGCGCTAGTGCTGGTGGACAAAATAATAATGGAGAATATAATACATTTGTAGGAGTTGAAGCTGGTGCATATAATAATGATGGTATAAAAAATACTTGTATAGGAGTTGGAGCTGGTATAGATGGTTTAAGTGGAAATAATAACACTTTTTTAGGTGTCAGTGCTGGTGCAAAAAACCTGAATGATTCCAATACTTTTATAGGTGCATATGCAGGGATTGCTAATAAAAATTCTAAAAAGAATACATATCTAGGTTATCAAGCACATGGCTCAGATAATCTTATTAATGCTACAGCCATTGGAGCAAATGCTCAGGTAGAAGCAGATAACTGCTTGGTGCTAGGTAGTATAGCAAATATAACTGGAACTATTGCCAATACTAATGTAGGTATTGGAACTACTACACCACAAGAAAAGCTACATGTATCAGGCACTATTCGTTCTTCTGACTTATCTGGCGGAGGCAATGTTTGTGCAGATGCTAATGGTAATTTAATCCTTAGTGGTACCTGTGCTTCATCTAATGGTCAAGATGAAGATTGGTTATCAACTAATGGCACAACTCCAACCTCCATTTTTGAGGATATTTACACTTATGGAAATGTGGGGATTGGAGTAAGCAACCCTACTAAAAAATTACATGTGGAAGGAGAATCATTTTTAAATGGAGACACATACTTAACCAACCCTCAAAGCAATGGAGCATCAGGAGGGCGCTTGATTCTAGCAAGTGGTGCTTCAAATGGGTTATATCATTCTATAGGTGCTAACAACTATTGGACGGAATTTAGATCGCATACCAATGAAGGTTGGAAGTTTATTACTTCCAATAATAATGCTACAAGAATGTTAATAGATGGTGGTACAGGTAATGTAGGAATAGGGACTAGTAATCCAAAATTAAAATTAGAAATTTATAAAGGTGACTTATTTTTCAATGGCCAAAATGCTTGTAATTATAGAATGCATCATCAGTTTTGGGATCCAAATGGTCATCTCATCATTTCTCCTACAGATAATACGGGTAACTTTAAAGGTACAGGTATAGTGATGAATTGCATGGGCAATGTTGGCATTGGACATGTACCAAATTTTTGGAAACTATATGTACAAGGCTATGCAGCTGCAACAGGTGGTTGGTACAGCGGCTCCGACAAAAGATACAAAAAAGACATTCACCAAATCACTGATGCACAACAGATAGTACAACAATTATCAGGGAAAAAATATCAATTTAATACAGAAAAATTTCCTGATAAAAACTTTAGTAAAGGCAAAACCTACGGATTTATTGCTCAAGAAATAGAAAAAGTAATTCCAGAGATTGTACAAAAAGATGAGGATGGTTATTATGCCATTAATTACGATGCCATTATTCCTATTCTTACAGAGGCCATCAAAGATCAACAAGTAACCATATCCAAACAACAAGAGACTATTAGTGCTCAAGATGAAAAGATGGCGAAGCTCGAAAGTCGCTTGGAACGTATTGAAGCATTGCTTTCTAACAAAGAAACTGCAATAACAAACCCCAACATCTCAACAGCCGAAGAGCAACACAAACAAACCCAACAAGTAGAAGTGAAAACGACCAAATTAGCACAAAACGTTCCTAATCCATTTAAGCAATCCACCCAAATCGCATACCAGTTATCAAAAGAATCTGACACACAGACAAAAGAAATTGTGGTCTACAACTTACAAGGAAAAGTCGTTCAGCGTTACCCTTTAGCTACCACAAATGGCATACTGACCATCAATGCCAATGATTTTAACAATGGCGCATACATTTATAGCCTTTTTGTTAATGGAAAGTTATTAGAAAGCAAAAAAATGATTATCCAATAATTTAGTGTTTGTTCTTCCTTCACACACTCCAAAAGCTTATGTCCTACCCCTATGGCATAAGCTTTTTTTTTACGAAAAAAATGCTCACAAATGGCTAATAAAATCACCCTTCCCAACATTTTTCATCTCATATCTCATATCTCATATCTCATATCTCATATCTCATATCTCATATCTCCCGTCTTACATCCTACGCCTCCTCCTGAAAATACACTTTATAATAAAACATTTTGCGTTCTTCATCATAGCCGCGTTCTATATACTGTTCTGTACTTTCTGAATTTAGTTTTACTTCAATGCCTGTATCCAGTTCAATGA
>JAHDHV010000529.1 GCA_020631155.1 Bacteroidota bacterium
GCAGATTCATGAATCTGCTTTACGAAAAAAAAAGATGACTTTTGTGTACCCTTTTAAATCTTAAATAGGACAACATCAAAAAAAAAAACAAAAAAAAAGTGTTTAGGAAACTTTTTTTTTAGAAAAATAGTTACTATATTTGCAACCGCATTAAATAAAATGCCTCCTTAGCTCAGCTGGTTAGAGCGCCGGACTGTTAATCCGTAGGTCCTAGGTTCGAGCCCTAGAGGGGGCGCATAAATAGAATCGCAATTCGTTGATAATCAATGAGTTGCGATTTTTTTTTGAGCTTAAAAAAACTTACCTAACCTTAAAATGTAGGTGTGCACAGCTGATTGTTTAGCCTCTTTTTCTGCCTTTTTTTTTAATCCTCTTTTTTTTTTAAAAAAATTAAATAATGGTTTTACTGTAGATTCAACTAAAAATCCTAGTGGGCTTTTGTTATTTTTGCAGCCGAAACGCATTATTCCTATGATAAAAAATGCTTTTCAGTGATTTTGATTAAACAAATTAAACAAATATAAATTATGAGTTTGCTTGTTGTTGGTTCTATGGCTTTTGATGCCATTGAAACGCCTTTTGGCAAAACAGATAAAATTATTGGTGGAGCCGCTACCTTTATTAGCTTGGCAGCAGCCAATTTCGTTAATGATATTCGCTTAGTTGCTGTAGTTGGCGGCGATTTTCCCAAACCTTTTGTTCGCAATTTGGAAACAAAAGGGGTACAAACAGAAGGATTACAGATTAAGGAAGATGAAAAAAGTTTTTTCTGGTCTGGTCGTTATCATATGGATATGAATACGCGCGATACTTTAGTGACAGAGTTGAATGTATTGGGTGATTTTGACCCGATTATTCCAGACAGTTATCAAGGGGTAGAATTTGTGATGTTGGGGAATTTATCGCCGCAGGTACAACAGCAGGTGATTGAGCGTTTGGACGAGCGACCTCGTTTGATTGTGATGGATACCATGAATTTTTGGATGGATGTAGCGCGTGAGGAATTGGATAAAACCATTGCAATGGTGGATGTGTTGACGATTAATGATGAAGAAGCACGACAGTTATCAGGGGAATATTCACTGGTGAAGGCAGCTAAGAAAATCTTTACAATGGGACCTAAATATTTGATTATCAAAAAGGGAGAGCATGGTGCCCTCCTATTTCATGGAGATCAGGTATTTTTCGCTCCAGCCTTACCCTTAGAAGTTGTTTTTGATCCAACAGGGGCGGGTGATACCTTTGCAGGCGGTTTTATTGGCTATTTGGCACAGACTAGAGATATTTCATTTGATAATATGAAGCGTGCCATTATTTTTGGTTCTGCAATGGCTTCTTTTTGTGTAGAAAAATTTGGAACAGAGCGTTTGGTTGAGTTGACCAAAGCAGAGATTGAAGAACGAGTACAACAGTTTATTGATTTGGTTCAATTTGATATTTCATTAGTAGAGGGATAGTAGAGACAATTCATGAATTGTTTTTACCTGAATCGTTTTTATTTACAATAAAACAAACAAAGCTCCTGTAATATATTGAATTACAGGAGCTTTGTTGTTCTATTAGGTAAGTTTAAGTGCCTAGACATAAGATATAAGACATGAGATTTGAGATAGTTAATTCATTGTTAACAACTTATGACAAATCCAAAGGTCGTTTAATTTTGTCTAACTACTTAATTAAATGAGTATTTTAGAGTTTGGAAGGTTGCAAAGTTACAAGGTTTTAAAGTTTTTATTTTTTTAATAAACTTTAAGAATAATGCCTTTTGCTTTTCTAACCAAAACTATATAAAATCAAATGAAATTATTATTTTTTTTATTAACAAATTAAAAGACGAAAAACCAATTTAGCTCCAAACTCTAAGAGTATTAATCTCTTTTTAGGATGTAGCGAACTGCTAAACCGCCGCCCCATACGAGATTTAAACCGTCACCAAAATAAATGGCAGGCTTGAAATCGAAAGAGATATTAATAGGTTTGTTTTTAAAGTTAAAGTCAAGTCCACCTACTCCATCTACCCCGATTCTAAATTTGCTATTGTTGGTGCCAATGTTGCCGCCATAACCATAGTATACTTGGAAAATATCAGAGTCAAATAAATCGTGATGTTTTTCATATAAAACAGTTAATGCAAAACTCTTGTCATCATCAAAAACTTCCCAACCGACAATAAATTCTAAGGCATTGTTGCTGTCTTTCAAAAAATGTTTGTAAGTAGCAGCCAATGGATCGCCTAACCTACCACCAATGGCGGATTTGTAGTTTTGTGCATTGACAGTTAGATAGGATAAACTTAGTAAAATGCTCAGTAAAACAATTGTTTTTCTCATAGTTGATTTTTTTTGTTTATTTGTAATTGTTTTATTAATAGTGGTTGAGGCAGTATCTAAAGGGATTATGGGGGCTGTCTTGAATTCATTTTAGGCTTAAAAAAAACGCTACATTTGAGTGCAAAATTCATCATTTTTAGCTTCAAAAACGAAGATTAGAACAACCTCTGACGCAAAAAACTTGTTTTCACTACTCAAAATAACATTTTTTCCCTTCAAAAATGAAAAAAGTCTGTAAATACCTTTACTTTTTTCCAGAAAAAAAAATGAATTTAGTTTATTGCTCACTTTTTGTTGATTATTTGATAGCACTATGAAAGTAGCTCCTTTTATTCGCTTTTTTGATTATCGGTCGTATTTTTTGATGAAAAATATCACTCCTAACCAATTGGCTCTGGGTATTTCTGTGGTTTTTTGTCTACTATCTTTATTATGGATGTTGCTATTAAATTGGTTAATTACCTCAGACTGGCCAATTGCTTATGTTTTAATAGCTACAATATTTAATACGTTAATCGGGTATGTTTTGTTTTATTTCGCGCTAGAGCGATTTATTTATAGACGTATAAAGTTGATTTATAAGCGAATACACCGATTAAAACAAGAGATAGATAGTCACCCTGAGAAAGTTAATATGAATCAACATATTATGGAGGAAGTCGAGGCGGAAGTTGTGAAATGGTCGGAAGAAAATAAAGAAAAAATTGAACAACTTGAACAATTAGCCATTTATCGCCGCGAATTTTTGGGCAATGTTTCCCATGAATTAAAAACGCCTGTGTCTAATATTCAGGGTTATCTGTATACCCTTATTGATAGTAAATTATCAGATGAAAACATTAATATGCGGTACTTAAAAAAGGCTGCTAAAAATGCAGAACGTCTTCATTCCATTATCAAAGAACTAGAAACCATTGCTTTGCATGAAGCAGGGGTATTGAAATTAACATGGGAAGCTTTTAGTATTTATGATTTAGCACAAGAAGTTATTAATGCTACAGAAATGTTAGCGAAAAAAAATGATGTAAAAATCACTTTTAAAGAGGGATGTGAGCAAGCTATTCAGGTTAAGGCAGATAGAGAAAAAATTCGTCAAGTACTGACCAATTTGCTAACCAATTCTATTAAATATGGAAAAACAGCTACTTTTATAGGTATTTACGACATGGACCGCTATGTGTTGATAGAGGTAACCGATGACGGTAGAGGCATTGCAGCCAAACATTTGCCCCGTTTATTTGAGCGTTTTTATCGGGTAGATGACAGTCGTTCTCGTAAAAAAGGAGGCTCGGGTTTAGGGTTAGCCATTGTCAAACATATTGTAGAAGCACACAACCAAAGTGTACATGTTCGTAGTAAAAAAGGAGTAGGAACAACTTTTGGGTTTACTTTGGCGAAAGTGAGGGAGTGAGGAGGTATAAGATTTAAGACATAAGATGTAAGATTTTTAATGGGGTGAACAAATTGCTTAAATGTATTTTTGTGTGGCTTCTTCTAATAATTCAACAAAACGAAATACTTCCTCAAAGGTATTGTATAAAGGAACAGGAGCTACCCGAATGACATTGGGTT
>JAHDHV010000530.1 GCA_020631155.1 Bacteroidota bacterium
ACTGTCTTGATTTTTTTGTTTCTTTTTTTATCAAGTAAAAAAGAAAAAAACGTAGAGAAAGGGACACTTTCTAAGATTAAGGCAAATAGCTATTATATAAAATCCCTCTTTTTTTGACACACTCATATTATTTATAAAAAGTATGAAACAGGAAAGAAAGCTAAAAAAGAGTTCTTGGAGGATATGCCAATTATCTTTGACGAGTTTCTACCAAAATGGAATTATGTTGCTATCCCAAGAAAGTAAGTGAAATCAGGAAGTTAATTTATTGGCGATCCTTAGAGCGTTCTATTAGAAATCAAGCATTTGAAAGAGAAAAAAATAACTAACTGCCAATTTGTCAGATTTTTACAAAAAAAACGTATCTTTGTGGCACTTTACCAGTTATTTATTTGTTTAAGCACTAAATAAATAATTTGGAAAAATAAAATGAGCTTGGATTTAGGATAAAGTATTGAATGATATGTAATTTATCTCAAATCTCCTGTCTCAAATCTTACGTCTTTAAGTATAAAGTGTATCATGCAGCATTTAACAACAAATACAGATATTCGACAACATATCAATACACCGCTAGAGGAAAAGCGACAAGGAGAAGTCTTTGAATTGGAACAGCCAATGGTAGCTGATAATGGAAAAAAATTCTATATAGAAAGCTATGGTTGTCAAATGAACTTCAATGATAGCGAAGTTGTCGCAGCAATATTGACGAAGGGAGGGTTTGGTGTAACCAAAGACTATGAACAAGCCGACCTCATTTTATTGAACACTTGTTCGATTCGCGATAAGGCGGAACAGCGCATTCGCAACCGACTCAGAACCTTACAAACTGTCAAAAAAGAGCGACCAGAAGCTTTGATCGGGGTGTTAGGCTGCATGGCAGAACGCTTGAAAAAGAAGCTTTTAGAGGAAGAGCAAATTGTGGACATCGTTGTGGGGCCTGATGCTTATAGGGATTTACCCAATTTGGTAGTGGAAGCGGAAGGCGGACAACGGGCGGTAAATGTGCTACTTTCTCGTGAGGAAACCTACGGCGAAATCAATCCGATTCGGCTTAATTCTAATGGTGTAACCGCCTTTATTTCCATTATGCGCGGTTGCGACAATATGTGTTCCTTCTGTGTTGTGCCTTTTACACGCGGTCGGGAGCGCAGCCGAAATGCCTATTCTATTGTAGCGGAGGCAACAGATTTGGTGAATCGCGGTTTTAAGGAGGTGACTTTGTTGGGGCAAAATGTGGATTCCTATAAGTGGAAAAATCCTGAAACAAATCAGGTCGTTAATTTTGCTGAATTATTGGAAATGGTTGCCTTGGTTAGCCCACAATTGCGCGTGCGCTTTTCTACTTCTCACCCCAAAGATATGACGGATGAGGTCTTATATATGATTGCGAAGTATGAAAATATTTGCAAATATATACATTTGCCCGTTCAATCTGGCAGCTCTCGCATCCTTAAAAAAATGAACCGCACCTATGATCGCGCTTGGTATGAGGAGCGTGTTGCAGCGATTCGCCGCATCATTCCCGATTGTGCTATTTCGACAGATATTATTGCAGGTTTCTGTTCCGAAACCGAAGAAGACCATCAGGAAACCATTCGCTTGATGAATGATGTGAAATACGAAATGGCCTATATGTTTTGGTATTCAGAGCGGCCGGGTACGCTTGCTGCACGCCGCTATGAGGATGATGTGCCATTGAAAGTGAAAAAAAGACGCTTACAAGAAATCATTAACTTGGAAAATGATCACTCTTTAGAACGCAATCAAAAAGACGTTGGTAAAATACATAAAGTGTTGATAGAAAAGACTTCTAAACGTTCCGATGCCGATTTATGCGGCCGCAATGATCAAAATAAAATGGTTATTTTTCCAAGAGAAGATTACCAAGTTGGAGAATATGTTAATGTATTGGTTGAAAGTTGTAGCTCTGCCTCACTGAAAGGTAAAGTAGTAGGCTATGCTTAATTAATTACGAATTACGAATGGTATGTTTCAAATACTGTACTTTTCCACCAAACAGTTTGTAGCCATTTTAACAACTCGTGGATTCGTGATTAGTAGATTAGTGATTCGTTTTTGGGCTTTTTAGTTTCTTTTTGAATGATTTGTGTAACGACGGCTTTAGCCGTTAAATTTCTTATAAATAATTAATAATCAAAAATTGATAGCTAAAAGAAAGGTCAAAGATTAATTTCTGATCTCTAATCACTAATTTCTAAAAGCTAAATAGCCAAAAGTCTAAATAGCTAAAAGACGATCTCACAACCAAAGTGTTAGGAAGAAAATGAAACATACCTTAATTAATTACGAATTAGAAGTTTTATTATTTTTAAAAGCTAACTTCTAAAATCTGATCTCTAATATCTAAGCGGCCAAAAAGCCAAAAAGCCAAAAAGCCATTCAAATCTCACATCTTATTATGGAATTACAATCGCTTAAATTACGATACGGAATTATTGGAAATTCACCGGGACTGAATCACGCGCTAAGTGTTGCGGTACGAGTAGCACCAACTGATTTATCGGTGTTGATACTTGGCGAAAGTGGAGTAGGGAAGGAGGTGTTTTCACAAATTATTCACGCATCAAGTCCGCGCAAACACAGCAAATTTATTGCGGTCAACTGCGGAGCGATTCCAGAGGGAACGATTGATTCCGAATTGTTTGGACACGAAAAAGGGGCGTTTACAGGAGCAAGCGATCAGCGAAAAGGCTATTTTGAAGTCGTCAATGGTGGAACGATTTTTTTAGATGAAATTGGGGAAATGCCGCTAGGCACACAGTCCCGTTTATTGCGTGTTTTGGAGTCAGGAGAATTTTTGAAAGTCGGTTCTTCCAAAGTGCAGCGTACCAATGTGCGTGTTGTTGCTGCAACAAATGTGGAGTTGCGTGATGCAGTGCAAAGAGGCAAATTTCGAGAGGATTTATACTATCGCTTGAACACTGTACCGATTCATATTCCGCCTTTGCGTGAGCGAAAAGAGGATATTTATCTATTATTCCGAAAATTTAGTGTTGATTTTGCAGAAAGAAATCGCGTAAGCCCTATTTCTTTAGATGATGAGGCAAAAAAAATATTGCTCAACTACCGATGGCCAGGAAATATTCGCGAATTAAAAAATATCTCCGAGCAAATGTCTGTTTTAATTACAGAGCGCAAGGTAAGTGCAGAGGTATTACTGCGGTTTTTGCCCAAAGCAAGAGAAACAATGACTCGTTTTCCCGTATTAAGCATAGGAAATAACGATGCTGGATTTACGGAGCGAGAGCTACTCTACAAAACGCTTTTTGATATGCGTAAAGACCTGAGTGATTTGAAAAAAATTACCATTCAGCTATTGCGACACACCAATCTATCTCCTGATTTGTTGGATAATACTCGTATTAGAGATTATGATATTGGTTTTCAAAATGTAAATAATAATCCAAGTACATCAACAAAAATGCCTGCGCCTTATCGTCAATACAATGGAGACCAACAGCATCAGCCCATTATTTTGAATCGCAACGATGGGAACTATACAACCGAAGAGTACAATCAAGCTGAAGTTGTGGAGGAGTCGCTTTCTATTGCGGATAAAGAACGGGAATTGATTCGCAAAGCCTTGAAAAAACACAATGGCAAACGCAAGGATGCAGCTAGTGATTTAGGCATTTCGGAGCGCACGCTTTACAGAAAAATAAAAGAATATCAAATAGGAGAATGATTTGAAAATTGACAATGGAAAGTTGATAATTGAAAATGTATTTTTTTATACTTTTAATTATCATATTGAAAAAATAATTAAATATGAGTGAACTGTAAAAATATATATTCTGCCTTGAAAAAACTTACGAGTGTGTCAGAAAAAGAGGGATTTCATATAACAACTATTGCTCTTAGCCTTT
>JAHDHV010000531.1 GCA_020631155.1 Bacteroidota bacterium
GTGGTAACAGGCAGTAAGTTTGAGCGTCCTGCTTCGGAAGAAACAGTATCTTTAGCGGTTGTACAACCCGGTTTGATTGAAAACAATAATAATGTGGAGGTGAGTGAAACCATCGAAAAAGTGCCGGGCGTGGATGTGGTTGACGGTCAAGCGAATATACGAGGCGGTAGTGGCTATGCTTATGGTGCTGGTAGCCGTGTTACCTTGTTGATGGACGATATGCCTATTTTAACTGCCGATGCAGGTTTCCCGAATTGGGACTTTTTACCAGTAGAAAATATTGGTCAAATTGAGATTGTGAAAGGGGCAGCCTCTGCTTTATACGGCTCTTCGGCAATGAATGGTATCATCAACATTCGCACCGCCTACCCCGGTTCTGAACCTGTCACTAAGTTTTCCATTTTCGGCGCATTATACGACACTCCTTCTACCGACTTAGCACCGGGAGAGGAGTTTTGGTGGAAAACTGATTCTACTAAATCTACTCCTCATGAAGCTGGTTTTTCTTTTGCTCACCGCCAAAAGTTTGGGCAATTAGATATGGTATTAGGTTCTTATGTGTATCATGCCGAGCGTTGGAGACAAAACAACTATTCTCGCCGCGGCCGTATGACCGCTAATTTCCGTTACCGAGTGCCTAGCCTCACAGGATTATCTATTGGTTTAAACACCAACTTTATGCTCAATCGCAGTGCCTCTTACCTTATTTGGAATGGTACAGGAGCGGAGGCTTATCGCTTATGGGAAGCAACACCCGTTATTAACAATGAAGGGCTTAAAATTTCGATAGACCCATTCATTGAATACTTTAGCGAATCGGGGATGAAGCACAAATTGATGGGACGATTTTATAAAAATGATAATAAAAACGACACCGGGCAAAGCACTCTATCAGACTTTTTCTATGGAGAATATCAATTCCAAAAACGCTTCTTAGACCAAGATTTTACCATTACAGCAGGGCTTGTAGGAAGTTTAGCCCTTTCAGAAGCAGAGTTATATGCTAGTGATTTTCAGGCAACTAACTTTGCAGGTTATGTTCAGTTAGATAAAAAGTTTTTTGACAAATTAAATGTATCGCTTGGTTTTCGTTATGAAAGCAATACCATTGGTGCGAGAGATGATAATGTAGTAATCAATGATATTGAGGTGCAAGATGAAAGTGAAGCCAAACCTGTATTCCGTTCTGGTATCAACTATCAGCCTTTTGAATACACTTTTATTAGAGCTTCTTTTGGGCAAGCTTATCGCTTCCCAACTATTGCCGAAAAATTTGTGGAAACAACATTGGGTGCTGTAGCAGTAGGACCATTAAGTGTACCTGTAGGTATCTTCCCTAATCCCAATTTACAATCAGAAACAGGTTGGAGTGCTGAATTGGGTCTAAAACAAGGGGTGCAAATTTCTAATTGGAAAGGCTTTGTAGATGCTTCTGTTTTTGTGAATGAATACAGTGACATGATGGAATTTACCTTTGGGGTAAATAATGAATTATGTCCCTTATTAGGACCGTTAGATATTTGGCAAGATTTTTCAGATATCAATTGTCCCGGTATCAATGTGCCTGGTAATGGTGCAGCAGGTTTCCAATCATTAAATATTGGCAATACCCGAATCTTTGGTACGGACGTTTCTATTATGGGACAAGGAAAATTATTTGGTTTGCCAACGACCTTATTAGCTGGTTATACTTATATCAAACCTCAATTCCGCGATGCGGACACACTTTCTTATATTTTATCTTCTGTTAATTATGATGATAATGGTAGTTTTGTAGGAGTTAATAATTCAACTGATGTACTTAAATACCGTTTCCGCCATACCATTAAATTTGATGCACAAAGCACTTATAAAGGCTTTGCTCTAGGCGCATCGCTTCGTTACTACAGTTATATGCAATCCATTGACGAAGCCTTTAACCGTTTCTTACCGGGCATCAACGAATGGCGACAAGCAAATAATGGGGGTATTGCTGTAATTGATATGCGACTATTATACAATATTACCCCTAACACACAGGTTTCTTTCTTGGTGAAGAATTTAACCAATTTAGAATATTCCCTTCGTCCTTCATTGATGGATGCACCACGTAGTTTTACCCTTAAATTTTCACAAAGTTTCGGTGGCAAAAAAGAAAATGAAATCCCAGCACCACAATTGTAGAAACACAAAACCTTGTGTCTTTACGTGAATTGCTGCTACAAAATTGTCTTTAGGGCGCATAAAGTTATCAAACCACAACTTTATGCGTCTTTTTTTTGTATTATCTATAAGTTGAATTTAATCTAAATTCTAATAATCTAAAGAGCCAAAAATCTAAAAATCTAAAAGGTATGTATCAAGTAGGCTGTAGCAAGGTAGACATAACGAATTTTGTATATAACAAAGGCATGATGGGCTATGCTATGTTTTTTAATGTGGTAAAAGATGTGAAAACTCCCATACATGTGCGTGCATTTGTGATAAAAGATGCTGCCACAGGTAAAAAAGTCTGTCTAGTAAATGCAGAAATTTGTTTTTATAGCATTGCCATTAAACACGAAGTGGTTAAACAGTTACAAGAAAAATATCCTGAATTGGGCTATACCGATGCAAATTTGTTACTCTCAGCACAACATACCCATAGCGCACCGGGCGGTATGTCTCATTATTTAGCTTACAACCTCAGCATCCCCGGCTTTCAACCCAAAGTTTTTAATAAAGTTGTAGAAGGCACTCTACAAGCCATTTTGCAAGCCGAAGAAAAATTACAAGACGCTACCCTACACTTTGATACAGGCACTTTTGATGAAGATGTTCCTGTTGCTTTCAATCGCTCTATTACTGCTTACAATGCCAATGAAGAAATCACCAAAAAAATCCCCTTCAAAAAGCGACATTTGGCAGTAGACCGCAACATGAAATTATTGTACTTTAAAAATAAAAAAGGAGAACCCATTGGCGTATTCAATTGGTTTGGCGTACACACAACCAGCGTTTCTAATGACAATACCAGCATTTGCTACGACAATAAAGGCTATGCGTCAGATTTTTTGGAAAAAGCGGTACAAGCAGAAGGGAAACATCCAGACTTTGTGGCTGTTTTTGCCCAAGATTCAGCAGGGGATGTTACCCCCAACTACAAATGGGACTTCGATAAATATTGGACTAGAGGAAAGTATAAAGATGACTTTAAAAGCGCGCGGCACAATGGTTATTTACAATGTCAACAAGCAGAAAAAATCATTCAAACAGCCGACAAACAAGAAGCTTTAAAGACCAACATAGACTATGAACTGTTTTATGTTGATTTTTCAAATGTAGAATGTGATAGACAGTTTACCAAAGGTAAAAAAGGTTTGATGACTGCCCCCCCAGCCATTGGTATTACTATGTTACAAGGCACAACAGAAGGACCGGGCGTATCGCCGCCAGCCTTATCAACCTTATTGGGTGCAGCAGGCAGCATCGCATCTGGAACGATACAACTTTATGAAAAAACCATTGTTAAATTGCTATTTCGCAACCGACAAGTAAAAGATGATATTGATTTAAAATACGAAAGTCATGGTAAAAAATTTATCATTTTAGAGTCTGGTGTTGGGCGAATATTGGGTGCGCCAGATTTACAAAAACTCGTTTTGCCAGCAGGTATTGATCCTATCATTAAAAACCTGAAAGGCTTGGCCGAACGTGGTTATGCCAAATACACCCCTTGGATGCCCAAAATTTTACCCCTACAAATCATCACTTTAGGCGAATTAGCTCTTATTGGCATTGCTGCCGAAATTACAACCATTGCCAGTAAGCGATTAAAAGAAACTGCCCTTCGCATTTTAAAACACAAAGGAATTCGCCATGTGGTGATTGCCAGCTATAGCAATGGCTACAGCGGCTACATCAC
>JAHDHV010000532.1 GCA_020631155.1 Bacteroidota bacterium
ATGGAGCATTTGGCTGTAGATAGGGTTGATTACTGCACTTTTGGCAATTCTAATCCCTTTCGGGTTAAAATCATCAATAATTTTAATGATAATTATGATTATTTTTATGTAAAAACGGCAGATGCATCCCGTGTTTATGGATTAGAATTAGAACATATTTTATCGCCTAATCGTATTGGCTACATCGCTAATAATGACACGCTGGTTGAGGAGCATATAGCAGGAATACCGGGCGATATGTTTCTCAGAAGTTTTTTAGAAGACCGTAAAAATAATAAAACGCGAATTGCTAAGGAGTTTGTAAAATTTAATGAACGTTGTTTTGTTAAATTGCTAGGAGATATGCGCGCCTATAATTTTGTGATTGACATTACCCCCGATTTTGATGATGTCCAGTATCGGATTCGCGCCATTGACTTTGACCAGCAGTGTTATGAGGGGCGAAAAAATTTATACTTACCCCAATTTTTTAAGGATAACTACCAATTCGTGGAGTTATGTATGCAGTATATGACTACCGAAACAGTGCGACAATACCAATTTGAGGAACGCACATTAATTGCTAAACGCATTAAAAATTCGCGTACCCAGCTTACCGATTTGTTGGCAGTAATGGCTTTAGATACCGTTTCTACCCCTGAAAAAGTAAAAGAATTAAGAGAGGGTTTGGCAAAACATTACCAAAATGATGTTTTTTTAAGCTGTGATTCAATGGGGAGTATTGTAAAAACGAGCCTTAATATTTTGTTGAAATGAGGGGATAGAGTAAGCTGCAAAACTCCAATTTCTGACTTCTAACTTCTGCGCTCCAAATTCTGATTTCTAAAACAACATTTCCATTTCCAAAAAATAAAAAAATGAATATGTCAACCCAGTTTTTAGTGCCATTAATGTTACTATTTTTTTTATCTAATGCACTGATCGCCCAAGAAATGCAAAGTGTAAAATTGCCTTATCAATTATACAAAATACAGTTGGGCGTTTTTAAAAAGCCGTCTGTTAATAAATTGAAGGCTTTAGAATCATTGGGAACTATTCAATATCAGAAAATGAAAAATGGTCTACAACGGGTGTATTTAGGAGATTTTAAAAACAAGGAATTGGCTCAAAAAGTATTGCCTAAAATACAAGAAAAGGGATTTGCAGATGCCTATGTTTTTAAAAAAGTGATGGTAGTAGATATTCCCAAATCTGTTGTCATAGATACTTCTTATGTGATCACATTTAAGGATGCACAATTTTTGGATGCTCAACTAAAGGAGTTATCAAATATGGGCAATTTGTTTTTTCAACAAACAGCAAAAAAGGCAAATCTATTGATGGGGAAATTTAAGAAACGCGCTGATGCGGAAATAGTAAATATTAAACTACACAAAAAAGGATACACCAATACGCGCATTGAGGCATACTATTTTTCTTTTCTTGGAGAATCCAGAGATCAGTAGTTACTTCAAAACTGTGTATTCGTCTTAGAAATAGAACTATTTTTGATAAAAGTGCCTATTTTATAAACAGCTATACAAGCATACATCCTTTGGATTGCCTACTTTTTCACGCTAGTAATATGGAAATAATAAGTTGACCCAATCGCATTTATTATTACAGGATTACCTCTCAGTCACATCTCATTTTTATCAATTACAACCAACTCAAATTTAATCCCTCAATTTTTTCAAAAAATAAGATGAACTTACTACTTATCATAATAGTTTTTAAGTAAGCATTACATTTATAAAATAAATAACTGGTAACTTTGCCAACTTTGTGAAATGCCCAATTTTTAGTCAAAAAAATAGGCATTTAGCAAATAATCAATTCAGTAGCATCATTTAACCTTATTACAGGGATAGATGATAAGTACCTAATCGTAAATAAATGTCATTTTTGAGAGCTGTAATTTTTTCGTCAAACGAGGCGAAAAACGCAGGCATAGCCCAAGCTACGGCGAGTATTTTTAACGAAGTATGACGGAAAAAGAACCTATCAAAAATGTGTCGATTATTTCTGTTTAGGTACTTAACTCAACAATTAAAAACATTTTTTCCAATTTAAGTAAAAAAAACATCCTATATGAAAAGTATGATAAAATTCACCAGTCTGATCATTATCAGCCTGTTGTTTTTTGGACTAATAACATCTGATGTATCGGCACAATCCAGTACATTGTATAAAGTTCAAGTAGCCTCTCATAAAAATCCGTCTTTAGTTAACTTTCAACAATTATCTTCAATTGGAAATGTACTAACAGAGGATGCAGGCAATGGCTTGACGCGCATTGTTGTCGGTTACTTTACCACTGAAGCCTCTGCCGAAAATGCAGCAGCGCAAGCACGACAATTAGGGCATAGTGATGCTTATGTGAGAGTACATCAATACGATAAAACAACCTATAATACAACAACTACTACGACTACTTCTTATGTAGCCAATGATGCACCGCCTTCCGCTAAGGTGCCATCATCAGGTCATTACAATAGCGACCCTTATACAACAGCACCGTCTAGCGGTTCTGCAACTGCCTCATCAGGTACAGCAGCAGCTACAAGTACCACCACAGGCGCATCAAGTACAGCTACAAGCACTGGAACGGGTTCGGTAGCTACAACCACAACTACCACAACAGGGCAAACAAGTACAACCGCCGACAGATTAAATGAGTTGAAAAAGAACACCATTACTAGTAGTACAGCAACTGCCGAAAAAGTAGTACCAAGCAATACCACAAGTAGTTCTACAGTTTCTTCTACCATTGCCAACAATACCAATACTACAGTTCAAACAACCACAACGCCAATTAAAAGTACAAGTACAACGGTTGTTTACGAACAACAAGAGACTAGCCCAGCAGCTACAGCCCCAGCTACTACACAACAACAAGCTGCCACAACAACAGGCTCTACAACAGTTTACACACAACAACAACAACCTGCTACCACAACAGGCTCTACAACAGTTTATACACAACAGCAGCCAGCCACAACGACAGGCTCTACAACAGTTTACACACAACAACAACAGCCAGCACAAACAACAACTGCTGGTAGTACCTACACTACAACGACCACTACAGGTGCTACTAGCACAAGCACCACTACTTACAATGCGGCAATTCCTGTTCCTGCTGGTCAATTAGGACCGAATGAAGCATATATGATTGATTTGGGTGTTTATCCCGATGGAAGCAGTATTCCAGACTTGGGGGTTGCCAATCAGCTGGGGGTATTACATCAAAAGAAAACTTCGAGTGGTACAATTTATTATTTAGGAGAGTTTTTGGATGGCCGCGAAGCACAAGATGCAGTGCGAGTACTACGCACACAGCCGGGTTTGCAAAATGTCGCCATTCGCAAATTAGATAGAATTTCTTTAGAAGAAAACGAAATGTCTCCAGCTACTATTAAGGTAACAGGTACTGCTACAGAAAAAACGGTTATTCATACACCTACTACCACTGGCACAACGACCACCTATCCAAGTAGCACAAGCACCACGACCACCTATCCAAGTAGCACAAGCACAACGACTACTTATCCAAGTAGCACAAGCACAACGACTACTTATCCAAGTAGCACAAGCACAACGACTACTTATCCAAGCACAGGCACTACAACTCCACCTGTTTATACACCAGTACCAGTGCCACAACCGACTCCTGTACCTGCACCAGTACCAGTTCCTCAACCAACTCCTGCACCACCGCCCATTTACACCCCTGTTCCTGTACCTGCGCCACCCCCTGCTCCTGCATCTAAGCCAAGCACTAGTGAGCGATTAAAACAGTTGAAAAAGAATACGATCAATAATTCAACAGGTGCAAACACAACCTATAGCAACGAACAGCCTGTAACGGCACCTGCACCGCCAGAGCCGATTACCTTTGCTA
>JAHDHV010000048.1 GCA_020631155.1 Bacteroidota bacterium
ACCCATGAAGCCGCTTCATTTACCCGAATACCGCTAGAGTGATAGCTCAAACTAATGGGCAAACTCAATTTTCTTCCTTTCAACTCCCACAATGGGATGCTAATATTAGGTACGCCCGTATACATACTTACAGGAACATCTCCATATTTACCTAAAGCAGCAGCATTTGGCGAAGGAGGAACTAGTTTTTCCAATAAAGAAGGAGGCTCCTCTTCTGTGGTAGTGGTTGTAGTTGTAGGTAATCGGAGAGAATCGGGGCCGTACAGGGAGTCTTTCACAAAAGGCAAAGTATGATCTCTATTCAACTTTAAAGAGTCAGATACAGTAGTAACATTTTGTGCATAAACAGAATGACTCAATATGCACAGAATCAATATAATCCAACTAACTTCTTTTTTTAGTGTAAAGGTTTTGAATATCATAATAAGGGAATTTGTTATTGGTCTATTTATATTTTTGAAAAGAAAAAAAGCACGCGATACTCAACAGCAACCAAATAAACAGTCATAAATATTGGGGGCAAAAATGCAATGTTTATCAACACAAATACAGCAAAGCAAAGCTGCTACTTATTAACAAACCTAGACTTGAGCAACATATGAACACATCATCCCTATATGTTTCATACATTAAAAAAAAACAGTGGCTTTGCCGTTTGAAATGATGACTAACAAATAAGGTATATCACTATAAATGGTCATGCTTATTTTTCTCGCGTACTATAAAAAAGAGTAGGAAAACTGAATGATTAAATCACTCGTTCAATTATTTAACCATTTCTACAAAAAGAAGGAAGGAAACAAAAAAGGTAAACAGTTAAGGGTATTTAGTGTTAAAAAAAACTTCTATTTAATTATATTCCAATTTTATAAAAAGCTAATAACCAAATACTTATTTGAGTGAAAAAATTTTCAAAAAAAATGACTTATTTTAGAAAGATGAATAAATGCAATATTAACTTAGTGTTATTTTTTTTCTTGTATTTCTAGCCCTTAAACATATAAGTGTGACTTTAGAGGCTGTCTTGATGTTGTTTTTTAAGCCAAAGAACGAAATCAAAACAGCCTTTTAGGAGACTATTTGGTTATATGGACTTTGGGTGTTGGAAATTAGTGAATGACGAATCATTTTTTTGAGATAAGTGGCAAGCACTATTTAATTGTGCACAATTTTGTTCTAAGTAATTCTACAATAATAAGTTGAACCAGTCACCTTTATTATTTTGCCTTGTACTTCGTTGAAAAGCCTCGCCGTAGCTCTGTTATGCCTATGTTTTTTGCCTCGTACAAATCAAAAACATTTTGGCTTTATGCTTCAACTTATTATCTCCGCATTACTAAAGTATTGAAATTCAGTACTTTAATTTTAAAAAAGTGTCATTTAATTTTGTCTAGGTACTTATTTAATAGAAAAAAACTTTAAAACCTTGTAACTTTGTAACCTTCCAAACTTCAAAATCAAATAAATATATGAAGGTAATTATTATAGGTGCAACTTCTGGAATTGGGGAAGCACTGGCTAAGGTTATGGCTAAGGAAAAATATGAATTGGGGCTAACAGGCAGGAGAGTTCAAATTTTGGAAACACTACAAAAAGCTTTGCCTACCAAAGTTCATATTCAGCAAATGGATGTTGCCAAAACAGAAGAGGCAAGGGCTGATTTTCTGGCTCTCATTGAGCGTATGGGCGGTGTGGATATAGTCGTGATTAATGCAGGGATTGGCTCCATTACTAGCCGTTGGGATAAGGAATTGCCAACCATCCAAATTAATGCAACTGGCTTTGCGGCAATTGCCAATGCTGCTTTTTATTATTTCGAGAAAGAAAATAACGGGCAGGGGCATATTGTAGGTATTTCTTCTTTGGCAGCTTTGCGCGGAAGTGGGAGAGGACCCGTTTATAATGCGACTAAAGCCTTTATTTCTAGCTATATGCAGGGGCTATACTACCGAGCAGCACAGAAAAAATTGAACATTGCTATTACGGATATACGCCCCGGTTTTGTGAAAACGCCAATGACCGAACAAAACGATTTTATGTTCTGGGTTGTGCCTGTAGATAAGGCAGCAACACAGATTTTTTCCGCTATTCGCAAACGCAAAAAGGTGGCCTATATCTCGAAACGATGGCGGCTGATTGCATGGGTGATGAAACTAATGCCAGATTTTGTTTTTAAAAATATTGGGTGATTTTGATGGGCTTATTGAGACGCAAGATTTTGCGTCTTTACAATGGATTTGTCTAAAAAAATCTCATATCTCACGTCTCCTATCTATCCACCTACTTATTAACAATAATACCTTTTCGCCATTCGTAAACGGCTCGATGCCAGCTTTCTTCAAAAAAACGATCCCGGCGAAGCAGGTATCTTTCGGAGGTAAATGGAATGGGTTGGTGGTGAAAAATGAATTGTAATTGTTGTTGTTGCATATTAGGGCTTTCATAAATCCACTGCTCGTAGGTATTTCTTTTGACCACCATTTGAGGCACTCCATAAATAATGTAGATCAATCCTCTGTCTGTTTTCCAGCCCTCTTTATAGGTCGTAAAAAACTGATTGGCGCGCTGCACTCTACCGTAAAATTCCTTAATTAATATTCTGCCTCTGTCGCGACTGCCTGCTCTTGCCAACCAAAAATCATCTACCTGTATTTTGGGGCGGTCGGAGTTGATCATTCGCTTGTATTCTTCCGTTTTGGTGATGTAACGCAATACCTCTACCAAGTCAGCGGCTTGTGTCAATTTAGGATAGTTTTTTTCTACAGCCATCAAATTAATGCCCGTTTTTACCTCCTCATTTTTCACCTTTACAAAGTACATTCCTCTTTCTTCCAACAAAAATTGCCCGTTTTCTACATCCTTTTTCATAGTAGGCGTAAATTTTTCCTTATCCTGACGCACAACAAAAGGCGGCGGAGCTAATTTTTTACTAGGAGCATAGTGTTTTACTTCCAAGGGTAAAGCCCCATTTCGATAACGAACTTTTATGGTTTGACCAATTTTTGCATAATTTTTAAAGATAATTTTATTGCCATTACTAACATCTGTCAACAAAAAATTTTGCTCATTATAAGCATCATTTTTATTGATTTCAACCGTTTTTTTAAATAATCTTTTAGACAACCTATCCATTAGTTGTAACTGAACAACATAGTTTTTCCCCTCTGGAATAGCTATCTTTTGCGCTAAAGTTAGCAAATTATCTTTCGGATTTCTCTTGATGTTGAAGCTGTTAATGGTGCTATCTCTAACAATCATTGTGCGTTTATCTTCTTGTTCCTCAAAAAGCGTGGCAATTGTTGTGAGATGGGCAATACTAGCGGTATCGTATTGTATGTACTTATTATCTAAGCGAATGAATATATCGCTACTATCGGCAGAAATATGGAAGACCTTTGCCCAAATAGTAGGGACCGCCGACTGTTTGGCATATAAATAGGCTTGATTTCTTTGCGTTGTTTTTTTACTACTCGAACAAGCATTAATACCTGCCAATAAAAGAATAATTAATCCGAAAAATATACTTTTTTTACTCAACATCTATTTTCGTTTTTGTATTTTGTAGTGTCTTGGATGATGTGCCTTGACAATGGTATATTGAGCTAAAAGTCTAAATAGCCAAAAAGCAAGTTCACAATACTTTTATAGTTAGGTATTAGGAGTACTATCAAGTATCTTCCTAATTTACCATTGCGAAGGTACACATTTAATGTAAAGAAAAAATTGCATAATACCCATTACAAATTTTGCTTTTTATGAACGGGACTACCTTTAGTAATGCAGAAATAATCAGCTCAAGCATAAAGTGAAGGTAATTTTATGCTGTTTAAAGCAAAAAACATAGGCAAAATCATTGCAAATAATTCGTTTTTGTAAAAAAAATACACATTGTTATCGTTTTTTTAAATTTTTTACATTTGCCTCAAAAATAAGTCTTTACATTAAAATGATGTTGAGATTTGTTACTTTTTTTTACTTTTTTTGAAAAAAATAATCATAATGGGTGTTCATTGTTACTTTATACACATGGTAAAACATAAAATTAAAAAAAAATATTGTTCTCTTTTTTTCTTGTTTAATCTGCATTTTTCGTTAAATATTGTTATCTTTGTTGTCTAATCTATCATCTACCAGCAACTACATTTTCAAAAAAAGTGTTGCAACTACAATAATCATCACTTTTTGCAACAATTTTTCTTTTTATACTACATTGTGAAAATAAGGGCTACTTTAATTAGGCATCTCTACGATCATATAGGGCATGTTCATGTATTAGTGCATAGTCTCCTGTACTATAATAGGTAGTAGCTCAAATGCTTTATTTATCTGGTTTTTTTGTAAAAAAAGCTGGATGAGTTACTGCAAAATAAGTGGGCAAATGTGCCAGCCTATCAATTAAGTAGGCAATGTTTATACTCACCCAACAAATCAATACAGTTCGCCTAACAATGACCTTTTTCAAAATGACTGTGTTTATTGATTGAACAAGCTATTTCCTAAGCGAACCAAAGCTCCTTGATTTCACTAATTTTGGTTCAATAATTGCCAGTATATTTATATAATGAGCTTTTCATTACAAATCTTGAAGGGTTCAAAATAACATTATTCTATCACTTGACTTTTATTTGTATAGATAAGAACAAATGAAAATGGCAGAATAAATAGCCACTTTTTTTTACATCATTATTTTAAATTATTTTTTAATAGGTGTAAAATTTGTACTCTAACATTACAGAAAGAAGTCATAAAAAATAGCTATTGTAGCGTATCTTTGCACTGTATCTATGAAAAGGAAAATCACAATAGGATCCAGAGGTAGTCAATTGGCTTTATGGCAAGCTAATTACACCAAACAACAACTCGAGCAATTAGGCTACGATGTACACATTCATATTATTGTAACTGAGGGTGATAAACGCTCCTTACAAAATATTGCGAAGGGTGAAGGTAAAGGACTGTTTACCAAAGAGATAGAGCTTGCTCTGCTCAATGGGGAAATTGATCTTGCGGTGCACTCTTATAAGGATTTGCCTACTGAAAACCCTGAGGGTTTAAAGGTAGTAGCTAATTCTTCGCGTGAAAACCCTGCCGATTGGCTCATCATTAAAAAGAAAGCGGTAGACAATACACAACCCTATTTTCTAAAACCCAATGCGCTTGTGGGCACTTCTTCGGCTCGGCGAAAAGCGCAGTTTCGCGCACTTCGTAGCGATGTGATGTTTAAAGATATTCGCGGAAATGTACCGACTCGACTGCGAAAAATGGATGAAGGCGACTGGGATGCCATCATTCTAGCAGCAGCAGGGATTACTCGCTTGTCAAATCCTGTGGTTGCGGACGCAAATACCGAAATAGACTTGTCTAATTATAGAGTAGTGGAATTTAAGCCGCAAGAGATGGTGCCTGCTCCTGTACAGGGAATTTTGGCCTATCAAATTAGGGAAGAGGATACGGAAACCCGACAAGCCATACAACATCTACACGATGAAGAGGTTGGAAAAGCAGCAGCTATTGAACGAAGTATTATGACCGCTTTAGGTGGTGGTTGTCAACAGCCGATTGGCGTTTTTTGTCAATGGAGCGAGCAAAAGGAAGCCTTTGAAGTATGGGCAAGTCAAGCAAAAAGCTGTAAACATTTTCCCAAAAAAGTATTTGTTTGTGGTACTTCGCCTACAGAATTGGTACAGAAAGTAACTACTCAATTAGCTGTTAAGGAAAAAAAAAAGGTATTCATCAGCAGGGGCTTAATGGCTAAAAGTTATTTCCAAAAAGCTTTACAAGCCAAAGGGCATCAAGTTTATGGGCAGTCTTTAATTGAATTTGAGGGCGTGCACTATCCGCAACAGTCTATTAGCAATACCGATTGGGTGTTCTTTTCTAGTCAAAATGGCGTGCGCTACTTTTTTGAGCAAAATCCTGAAGTATCCAAAACGACACAGTTAGCAGTGATTGGAAATGGCACTTTGAAAGCAGTTCAGCAATATGGGCATGTGCCTGCTTTTGTGGGTAATGGCAAAAACATCTCCCAAATTGCGGAGGCTTTTGAACAGCTTGCCAAAGGACAAACCGTGTTATTTCCACAAGCGCAAAACTCTTTGCAAAGCATACAAAAACATTTAAATGGCCACATCCAAAGCCAAAATCTGGTAGTTTACAACAACATTCCTCGCCAAAATATCAATCTTCCACACAATCAATTTGATGTACTTGTCTTTACAAGCCCATTAAATGTACAGGTGTATTGTCAACATTATGCAATTCACAGTAAGCAAAAAATTGTAGTCATTGGTACAACAACGGCAGCGGCTTTGCATAGTTTAGGCTATACGAATTATGTGATCGCTTATGCTCCTGATGAAATGAGCTTGGCAGATGTATGCTAAAAGGTAAGTGCCTAGACTTGACTTGAGACTTGAGATAATTAACTCATTATTAAGTACTACACAATAATTAAACGGGACTCTTTGTTTGATTAAACTAATGAAAGTCAATACTTTAGAACAAAATTGTGCACAATTAATTAGTGCTTGGCACTTATCTCAAATCTCAAGTCTCCTTTAAATCAAATCAAACAAATTTCTGACTCCTACCAATCGGCTAAAAGTAAAACTTTCGGCATACTGCACGCCTATTTGCAAACCCAGCTGACTGGCACGATAGCGAACATTTTCCAGAAATTGAGGCGTAGAAATAAAGGTTTTCGGTACATCTCCACTGGCATTGGGATCATAAAATTGTGACCGATACGCTTTAATGGCTGCTATTTTTTGTTCCATCACATCGCTAATATCTACCAAAAAATCAGGCTTAAAGTAGACATTTTGTTGATAGTTATAAACGGCTTTAGGCCGCCAAGCAGTTTGCAGAGTACCTACTTCATCAGTTGTTTCAATCATTCGCAAGCCCGATTTAAAACAGGCTTCTCCAACTAATTGCGCGCCTCGCAAATGGTCGGGATGTCGCGCTTGGAAGGTACTACTTAGCACAATATCAGGTTGATATTTTCGTAATAAGCGGATAACTCCTAGTTGATGCGCTTGATCATTGGCAAAAAAACCATCGGCAAAGCCTAGATTTTCTCGTATTGAAACGCCCATAATTTCGGCTGCTTTCGCTGCTTCCGCCATTCGGATAGTTACTGTTCCTCGCGTTCCCAACTCTCCTTTTGTTAGGTCTACAATGCCTACCTTTTTACCTTGTTTAATGTGGCTCATTAATGTGCCAGCACAAAATAATTCGACATCATCAGGATGTGGTCCAAAGGCTAATATATCTAGTTTCATAAATACTGTTATTATTTTTGTATTATAAAAAGTGGATTATCATCGCATTTTTTTCCAATGGCTGAAATCTCGCTCTAAAAGCTTTTCCAATGCTTCAATATCTTGCAAACATTGTTGGGTAATATAATTATAACTTTCGCTGCTTATTTGTGGAAGGGTAGGGGAGTTTTTATAATTCAGACGATCATATATTTTTTTAATACCCGTTTTCCGCAAAGCATGAATCACATTGGAAAAGCCATAATTAATCATTTTTTCCATAATGGTACCATACAAAATAGAAAGCCACTTAAAGCGCATGGATTTAGCCGTATTGACTTTTGCCTCCAAGTCACTAGGCACAAAACTATCGTCAACGCCTAAAAAGTGATACAATTTTTGTGTGATGATATGGGCATTTTTTTGTAAATCCTCTATATTGATAACCATAATTTGTGAGGCATCAAATAAGTCGAAAAAGGGCTGTAATTGTTGGGCATATTTTCCTTTTTCTATAAATTCTGCTTCCTGTTTGAGCAAGTCCTCGAAATTTCGCTGCTCTCTTTTTTGAAAAAAACGCAACATTAGGTAATGCGAAAAAGCACGCTCGGCAGGCTGACGAATAGCAGCGATAATTTTCACATTCGGAAAAGTTTGCTGTATTAATTTTGCTGCTTTAGGGCAGTACATATAAACAGTTGCAAACTCACCCTTTATGCTATCTGCACTACAATGATTAAAATGCTGCATATACCAATCCAATCCTTTTATACGGTTTGGATTAGGGTTTTGCTGCACATAGGTTGCTCGTTCATTAAAATACTGAACGTCTTTGGGTTCAGACAAGCAAATTTGTGGGTGTGCTGCTAATAATTGAGCAATTTTAGAAGTGCCACATTTTGGTGCTCCGATGCCTATGAAATCCATATTCAATTCGTAAAATTTATGGTGTATTTTATTATTTTCCTAATACTTCGTTTATAATGTTGCTTTTTAGCTTTTTAGCTTTTTAGCTTTTTAGATTTTTAGATTTTTAGACTTTTAGACTTTTAGACTTTTAGACTTTTAGACTTTTAGACTTTTAGACTTTTGGATTTTTGGATTTTTGGATTTTTAGCTTTTCTACTGAGCCGCAAATCCACGAAATAACTTACTGTTCATTACCATGTTTATAATGCCCTGTTATTTTGGCTAAAGCGAGTTGGATGCTCAATTCGTCTGCTTTATTTTCTAGTAAATTGGCGAAACGTGCACTTGTTTTTCCCTTTACAATTTTGATTTGTTGATTATTACGGTAAATAATTAATTTTTGGTCTTTGGTAAATTTAAAAGTAAAAGGATGCGTTTCTAGCTGCTTTCGTTGGTCTATTTTATGCTTATTTTTTGACATGTTTATTTGTTTTTTTACAAAAAAAAGGAACTTTTCCTTTGCAAATTTGGTACTAGGTAACACATAGTACCTGCTTTTACATGTATTTATTAAAAAGTGTTATTTTTTATAGCAGAAAAAGTATTTTTCAATACTAAAGAAACTTATTTGCTGTTAATACATGTTAAACAAGGTTAATGTTTGTTAAACTTTTTTTTTGTTGCTCAATGAAGCTTAATTTATCCCCTAAATCTAGCCATTTTGCAAAGTAAAACAACCCATTTCACACACACAATTATTCAACATGACTTTTGCAAAATTGACTAACTTAAGTAAGAACATAGACATAAGGTATGAGGCATAAGA
This sequence comes from Bacteroidota bacterium, assembly GCA_020631155.1. Lineage (GTDB taxonomy): Bacteria > Bacteroidota > Bacteroidia > Chitinophagales > UBA2359 > JAHDHV01. The sequence continues at coordinate 8,998 of JAHDHV010000048.1, forward strand.
CATAAGATTTGAGATAATTAAGTGCCAAGCACTATTTAATTGTGCACAATTTTGTTCTAAAGTATTGAATTTCATCACTTTAATTTTTAAAAAGTGTCGTTTAATTTTGTCTAGGTACTTAACTTACTGTTAATGATTTATAAAAAAACAAATGTCGTTTCATTTTGTCTAGGTACTTATTTAACTAAAAAAAAGAACTTTTTTTCTTTTTTGGGGTACAAGTTTAATGATTGAGCGCACTTTCAATTATTCAATTACACAAAACATTTGAAACATGAACAGAATCAATCTTTTCTCCTTCTTTCTTTTTCTATTTAACTTACTGAATATATACCATGCTATTGCTCATAACTATAATGGTGGGGATAACCCTGACAACAAAGATACAAGTATTGCCAAGATTATGTCTGCCAAAAAGATCAATCAAGCACCTAAAATTGACGGTAAATTAGAGGAGGCAGTTTGGGATAATGCAATGGTTGTCAGTGGCTTCACGACTTTTGAACCAGAAGTAGGGCAAACACCTTCACAAAAAACAGAAATTAAAATAACCTATGACAATAGTGCTATTTATGTAGCTGCGCGCATGTATGATACCGCAACAGATAGCATTTTACGGCAGCTCGGTACTCGCGATGCTGTCAGAGCCAATGCCGATTATATTGCCATTTTTTTAGATACTTATGACGATGACCAAAACGGTTTTGGCTTTGTGGTATCAGCAGCAAATGTGCAGAGTGATGCCAAATATTCTGCTTCGGGTGAAGATTGGACTTGGAATGGCGTGTGGTACAGCAATGTACAAATTGAAGAAGGAGTAGGGTGGACTGCGGAGTTGAAAATTCCCTATTTTACCATCCGTTTTCCCGAAAAAGAAGTCCAAGATTGGGGGATTGGTTTTATGCGACAAATTCGGCGACATCGCGAGCGTTCTATGTGGAATAATATGGACCCTTCACAAGATGGTTTTGTCAATCAATTTGGTTCACTCAAAGGTTTAACAGGTATACAACCACCTGTTCGCCTGTCTGTTACGCCATATATTTCTACTTATACTGATTTTTATAGAGATAGTGAAAACCCTGATGACAATACCGAAAATTTCTCTGTTCGCGGTGGGATGGATTTAAAATACGGTATTAATGAAAGTTTCACCCTAGATATGGCTTTGATTCCTGATTTCGGGCAAGTGCAATCAGATGATCAGGTGTTGAATTTAGGTCCTTTTGAGGTGTTTTTTAATGAAAATCGCCCATTTTTTATGGAAGGGACGGAGCTGTTTAGTAAAGGAGATATTTTTTATTCGCGTAGAATTGGCGGCCGTCCGCTTAAATATTATGATGTAGAGGATGAGCTATTGGATGGTGAAAGTATTGAAAATAACCCTACTGCGCCACAAATGTATAATGCAAGTAAAATATCGGGTCGAAATCCTAATGGCATCGGGCTAGGCTTTTTTAATGCGGTAACAGGCCGTACTTACGCTACCATAGTAAATGATGAAACAGGTGAAAAAAGAGAAATGTTAACAACTCCCCTAACTAATTATAATATTTTAGTTTTTGAAAAGACGCTAAAAAATGCATCCTTTATCAATATTGTTAATACCAATGTACTGCGAGAAGGGAGTTTCCGCGATGCCAATGTAACGGCTGGAAACTTTAGCTTTTCTGATAAAAAACAAGTTTATGCTATCTCTGGTTCTGCTAAGTTGAGCCAATTGTATGCTAAGGATGAGTTTGAAGATGGTTCGGAGTTAGGGTTTGCTTATAACTTAGATTTTGCCAAAACCCAGGGCAATTTTAAATTTAATGTCTGGCAAAATGTAGAAAGTGATACCTACGATCCTAATGACTTGGGTTTCTTAAACAGCAATAATGAATTTACCAATGGTTTGACCCTACGCTACAATATTTATCAACCCAAAGGCATTTACAATAATGTATTCGCCCGAATGAGTATTGCCCATTCTATGTTGTACAAACCTTTTGATTTTCAGGACTTTAGAATTAATGGAAATGCAGGGATGACTTTGAAAAACTTTATGACAGTCGGTATGTTTTACAATTTCCGTCCCGTAAAAGCCAATGACTATTTTGAACCTAGAGCAGAAGATCGCTTTTCCAAAAGAGGGCAATTTGTCTTTATGGGTGCTTTTATTTCTACAGATTATCGCAAAAAATTAGCTTTTGATATTGAAGGCGGTGCAGGTACCGGCGGATTTGAAAATGCACCTTATAATGAGTATTTTTTCCGCATTAATCCGCGTGTTCGCGTTAATGATCGCCTATCCTTTAACCACAATTTATTTGTTAACAAATTCCCTGATAACTCTGGTTATGCCACTACTGATGAGGATACAGATAATATTATCTATGGTAGTCGAAAAATAAGTACTGTTATTAATACTTTAACAGGAAACTATATTTTTACCAGTCGAATGGGTTTGAGTTTGCGCGCTCGACATTATTGGTCACGAGTTAATTACGATCAGTTTTATCAATTACGTGAAGATGGTTTCCTCGATCCAACCGAGTATACAGGCAATCACGACAATAGTTTTAATGCTTTTAATGTAGATTTGGTCTATAATTGGGAGTTTACACCGGGTAGTCAGTTGAGTATTGTTTGGAAAAATAATATTTCTTTATATACAGATAGTGATAGTGAAGAATACTCTCACATTGCTACCAAAAACTACCTCAACAATGTTTCTGATACTTTTAATGCACCACAGTTGAATAGTTTTTCTATTCGATTACTCTACTTTTTAGATTATCAACAAGTATTTAAAAAGAAAGTGAAAGCAAAAGTATAAAAAAAATACTAAATGCTTTATAGCTTTATAAATTCATAAGCATCAGCACAAATCAAGTATTTGTTCATGGTTAAATAGGTATGGTTCAGTATCATTCTAACACTTTGCCTCTAAAATTGCTATTTAGACTTTTGGATTTTTAGCTGTTAGAAATTAGCGATTAGTGAGCAGAAATTGGAAATTATTATTCAAGCCTTCTTTAATTTATAAACTTGTGAGCATTAATTATTTTCAAAAGGGTACACAAAAGTCATCATTCTTTTCTAGGAACCTTTACTACATTACTTGTCTTTCGCTAGTTTTTTATGGAGAAAAACAGATTTAATAAAACTAAAATTCAATCAATCAAAGCCTTTGATTATCAATGATTTATAAGAATTATCTAAGCCTAAAAAAGTGTGAGCCCGCTAGGGGCAAAAAACGCAACTTCACTTTTTCTAACATACTTTGACCCTGCTAGGGTCATTTTACTTATCCAATGACCGCAGAGCGGTCAAAGTATGTTAGCTAAATATTCAACCTAATTACACAACCCTAGCAGGGGCGCACCCTATTTAACGGTATAAGTATATTGTAATTAGTCAAATACAAATACTATGTTTTTTTCAAATTCTCATTTTCCTACTTTGAAACCAGTGAAAGCCAAGATATTAGTTTTCTATAAAACTAGATTTGGTTGCTGAAAGCTAGTTATAAAGAATTTCTTGCTTAATTTGTGTACCCTTTTGAATAATTATTTAAAAGATTTGAGTGTGTCAAGAAAAGAGGGTTTTCCTATAAGAGCTATTTACCTTAATCTTATAAAGTGTCCTTTGCCTTACGTTTTTTTCCTTTTTTTCTTTCAAAAGGGTACACAAAATTTATCACTTTTTACTTAACATTTTGCTTGGTTAGGATTTGCCAAAAAGAAGCGCAGGCAGGTCAAAAATCGGTAGCAAAGCGCAGGCCTGAAGCGTGGGAACGATATTTTTGACAAGCGTTTTTGCTTACTTTTTGGGCGAATGCAAAAAGTAAGTCGCCGAAGGCAATCATGGAATTACAGACCCTATTTTCGGCGAGGGATTCAGTAATATTTAAACACATTTTCCCCCTAAACAAAGCAAGTTAACATCCAAAAAAACTTCTTGGTTAATTTGTGTACCCTTTTAAATTTTTACTTGATAAAAAAAGAAAGAAAAAAAATCAAGACGGTGAAACTTTTTCGCGCTTAACGCAAAAACTTTCAAGGTCGATCTTCAAAAGTCAATAAAAAAAGGATGTTTTGTTTTTAGGAAAAGTAAATATTTGCTTTTCATTTCGAAAATTATTTTGACTTTCCCTAAATTTCTGACACACTCATCTGATACCGATGAAAACAATTATTTTTTCTCATGGAAAGGACAGCAGTCCTAATGGAACAAAAATTCAACTACTTTCCAAAATCGCCCACAATAAGGGGTTCAACACCTTATCTGTAGATTATAGATTTACTAAAAAACCAGATGAAAGAGTGGAATTACTTCGCAGCATTGTTGCCAATAAAAACAATGAAGCGGTCATTTTAGTAGGCTCAAGTATGGGGGGATATGTGTCTACAGTGATAGCGATGGAGTTTAAACCTATGGGGCTTTTTCTGATGTGTCCAGCACTGTATATGTCAAGCTACAAAATTCAAGACTTTTCCGTTCCTATACACAACATCATGATTGTGCACGGATGGCAGGATACGGTTATTCCCTATCAAAATTCCATTCGATTTGGTCTACAACATCAAGCAGTCGTTCACCTCCTCAATGACAACCATAGATTGAGCAATTGCCATGAGGCTTTGGGTAGGCAATTTGAGTTTTTTATTCAGACGACTAATAACACAATTACATAGTTGCCTGTTTTACAAAAAACTTTTTTAAATTTACAAATGGGGACTATAAAGAGAGTAAAGATTAAGTTATAAACCTACAATAAAACTTTAGATAATAAATTATAGAAATATCATAGTCAACGTTTTAAGTAACTATATTTAAACAAAAATTGCAATTAAATTTTGCCCTTCAACAATAAAAAAATATGACCTTTAAAGAATACCAACAACACGATGCCCTAGCACTTGCTGAATTAGTACGACAAGGAGCAGTCAGCAGCGATCAACTCATAGCCCTTGCTATAGAACGCATTGAAGCCGTTAATCCACGCATCAATGCCATTAGCCTGCCCTTATACGACTTGGCAAAATCTATGCAAAAAGACGTTTCGCCAGACGCGCCCTTTGCAGGTATACCCTTCTTAATCAAAGAGTTAGGAATAGAAGTTAAAGACACTTTAATGCGTGCTGGCAGCCGAAGTTGCCAAAATTATATCAGCGGCTACGACAGCACTTTAGCCCAACGATTGAGACAAGCAGGCTTCCTATTTTTAGGCAAAACCAATGTGCCCGAATTTGGTGCAACTCCTTTTACTGAATCCGAATTATTGGGCGACTGCCGGAACCCTTGGAATACCGACCATACACCGGGCGGTTCTAGCGGCGGTTCGGCGGCGGCAGTAGCAGCAGGCATTGTTCCATTGGCAACCGCAAGCGATGGTGGCGGCTCTATCCGTATTCCAGCCTCTTGCTGTGGGCTTTTTGGACTCAAACCCAACAGAGGACGCATTAGCTTAGGACCCTATGGCACTGAACAATGGAGTGGCGGAACAGTCGAAGGTTGTGTGAGTAGAACCGTTCGAGACAGCGCAGCCTATCTTGATGCCACACACGGACAAAGCATCGGCGATTCCCATATCCTTGCTGCCCCCAAACGCCCTTATTTGGACATCATACAACAATCCCCTGCTTCACTTCGCATCGCCTACAGCACCGAAAGCCCAATAGGAACACCCATTGCCGATGATTGCATCGCAGCCGTTAAACACACTGTTGCCCTGCTCAAAGATTTAGGGCATCAAGTAACGGAAGTAAAAATTCCCTATGAGCGCAACGATTTAATGGAGTGCTTTTTTACAATTGTTGCTTGTGAAACATCGGCGGTTATTGCTGAAATAGGCGAAAAAAGAGGGAAAAAAGTAAAGCGTACCGAAGTAGAAGCCAATACTTGGGCAATGAATTTGATAGGTCAGCAGTTTAGCGGTCGCGATTTTGCCTTACAACGCCGACATTGGGGGGAAATTGGCAGGCGTATGGGCGTTTTTCATCAGCAATACGACTGTTTGTTAACCAGCACTTTAGCCATGCCGCCGCTACAAATTGGGCAAAATAAAAATACTTCTGCTGAAAATACCCTTGTTAGTACGATGAACGCGCTCAACTTGGGCATTTTTTATAAAATGGCACTCAAGCCTTTTGTCGAAAAAGCGTTTAGTTTCATTCCTTACACCCCATTTGCCAATATGACGGGACAGCCTTCTATGTCTGTACCTTTGTATTGGAACAACAATAATTTACCCATCGGTACCATGTTTACAGGCAGAATTGGTGAGGAAGATTTACTGCTTCAACTTGCCGCCCAACTCGAACAAGCACAACCTTGGAAGGATAAGGTGGCGATTATCTAGTTTTGGTTGTGAGATTGCCTTTTAGCTATTTAACTTTTAGAAATTAGTGGTTAGAGATCAGAAATTGGAAATTATTTTTTGAACTTTCTTGTAGCTATCAATTTTTGATTGTTTATAAGAATTTTAACGGCTAAATCGGTCTTTACACAATTCATTCAAAAAGAAGCTAAAAAGCCCAAAAACGAATCTATTAATCACGAATCCACGAGCTGTCAAAATAAGCAAAAACTGTTTAGTAAAAAAGCATGGCATTTGAAATATACCATCAAGGCAACTTCTTAGGATGTAAGACAATTAGTTCATTAACAATCATTGGACTTATTATAAAGCATTGAAAGTAAATGAATTATCTCTTGTCTTAAATCTTATGTCTAAATATAATTATTTATATTTAAAAAAGAATACCGTTTTAATTGCTTAGACAAGTATATCTAAGCACCGAATTATTGTGCTAAAAACGACTCTAATAGTTCCAGTTCTTTTTTTGATAGGATAGAGAAATTTATTTCTGAGTGTCCCTGAACTCCTTCTACCTCAACACCTAATACATATTTGTTGCCAGCTATTAAATGCTGTTTAGGGAAAGAAGCATTGGGAAAAAAATTGTCTGTTTGTTGTTGTACACTCACTTTTTTAGTATCTAAATTTCTCAATGTTACCCTTATCTGCCCTCGTCCAGCTGTATTTTTCCAGCGAATTGAAACTGCATCAGGTGTCAAAAAAACAGGATGATTGGCAGTTTGATAATCAATTAATGGCCGCGGCATTTCCCTAAACAAAGACGGACGGCCAGTACTTAGTGCCCCTAAAGGCTTGCTGATAAATCCTTTTACCTTCTCCCATAAATTTTGCCATATTTGTGTATTTTGCGGCCGTTTATAAGCTCTAAGGCAATTATGCAAGCTGATTCTTTGTCCATTTCGTAGGCTTATTACTGTGGTTTCTGCACCATCAGCAAGGCGAAATAGCTGAAAAATCGCTAAGTCCGAAGTATCTCGCGTAACAGCTTTAATGTCTATTTTTTTTGCATCATCATAAATCAGCAAATATCCTTTTCCAGCTTTGCGCCAAGTAGGAATTTTGTTATTCCATCCATTTTCTACTATTCGCAATTTGTTTGGCTGTGCTGTTTTAAGGATGAATTTTTCCTGTTGTGCTTTTTCCTGTGCTAAAGAGGTATTACAGAGGAATAAAATGAATGAAAAATAAATAATGTGATGTTTAAGTAATGAGATTTTCATAAGAATAACACTAAAATTAAAGTAATATCATAGGTTTTTTTAAAAAAATTAAATAAAGACTAATCCTTATTTACTCCAAGTAACTCCATCCCTAAAAACGTTCTTAATAATTCTATTTCTTTGTCGGATAAAATGTCAAAATTAAAGAGATAGGGGAAGGTTTCTCCCGCTACTTCAACACTTAGCTGATATTCATTACCTGCCTTTAAGGTGTCTTTAGGAAAATATTGATTAGGAAAAAAATTAGTACTTTGTTCTTGTTTTGTTATTGCAGACTTTTTCTCATTTTTATTTTTCAAAACTACTGTTACGTTTTTTTCGTCTGATAAATTTTCCCATTCAATTTTCACTGAATCAACTGCTAAAAATGTTTGCTTAGTTGTGGTAAAGTGAATAGAGTTAGGTTTGGGTATCGCTCTAAGAATTGGTGGCTGTGCTGTACAGATTTCATCTTCTTTTAGCGGTTGTAAAATAAAGTTAAGTATTTTTGTCCAAATATCCGTAGAACTGTTAAAATTCATGCTGTATGCTTGTGCAAAACACATATTTAAATTGATAGAGTCGCCTTTTAACAGCTCTATTTTCGGGCTTTGCATCTCGTCTCTAGTTCTAATTACTTGAAAAGCAATTTGTTTTGCCTCAACAGTTTTAATAAATACCTTATCAGGTTTTTGGTATTCCAACAGATAGCCTTTTCCAGTTTTTCTCAAAGTAGAAAACTCCGTTTCGTGATTATTCTCTATTATTCGCAATTTTGAAGGCTCATTCGTTTTAATGATAAATCGTTCTTTTTTTATTTGACTTTGAGCCTTTGTAAATGGCAGTAGATGTGTGAATATAACACATAAAAGTATTGTTTTTCTGTAATCAAATAATTTGCCCTTCATAATTATTAAGTTAAAATAAGTAATCTAAATTATTTTTTTAAAAATGGAAATATATAGCATTGTTTAGTAAGCCAACTATATAGTAAATAGACAAATACACTTTGTAACATGATAAATAAAGTCATGCCTAGTGATAAATATATTCCGCCAGCAATCATATAGTACAATATAAAATACAGCATATAAGTCAAAAAAGGATTGATAATGAAAAAGATAAGTACACCTTGTAATAAATTGAAATCGCCTTTTTCTCTATGTGTATAATACCATCCAAATAGCACACCTATCATAAGGTTGATTAAAAAAAGCCATAAACAGCTACCTTTTTGAAGATAACTTTTTGTAGCTAAATTTAAGTAGGCATTAACAAGAAGCAAAGCTCCACTCATTTCGTTGTCAACAGCTGTAATAAATTTATCAGGATGTTGGCCATATTTATTGGTATACTCTCCAAATAAGCCAATACACACAATTTTATTTTCTAATAATTTTTTCGTTTCCGCTTCAGAAATTTTGCCATTAGTAAAATCGGATAAATCATAAGATAGTACTGCTCTTACTTTATTTTCCACATCTCTATTTCTCAGTATAAAATTAATTTCCACAATAGAATTATCAAAAGATTGAATGTGTTGTTCAACAGTTTCTTTACCATGTGTTAATTCGCATAATTTGTAGGGAATAGAATAATGCTGATCATCATCGGTACGGTATTTATAGAGGCGATAATCGTCAGAAATAGGTGATTTAAAAGTAGTTACATATCCAACAGAACCACCCTTATACATCGGATATTCTACAGCACCCTTGAAATCCTCTACATCAATTCGGTCTTTTGTTCCCTTTAATGGCTCTTTAAGATAAAACACATAAGGAAGTATCAAACGTTCACCAAAGGGCTGCATAGCTTTTACCAAGTTTCTATTATCCTCCATTTTTAAGTCTCTAGCTGCATAATCTATAAATAAGGCTTTGATTTGTGAGTTATAGGGACTTATTTTTTGTAAAAAAACAGCCAATTCATTAGGTTTTAAGCGATCTGTTTCATGGTCAATGACAGTAGTATCAAAGTTTATGAATACTAATTTTTCTAATTCTTTTTGGTAGACTTTGTAAAAAGTATCTTTATCATGATCAATAGTTTGCTCTTTTTGAATACTGTCATATAATTGCTGCTCTAATTCTATTGCTTTTTGAAAACGAAATAAAAAAGTGCAGACTACAACAAATACGGCATACATAAGCGCGAAACCTACGATCCACTTCCAATGATTTTTGAGAAAATCCCATTGCTCTAAAAAAAGTTGTATTCCTTTTTTGACTAAAAAATAGTGCATAAAATATATGGTAATTGTTTATTGAGCGTATATTAAATTTGCTAAAAGGGAGGATTGTGTTATTGCTATCCCTTTTATAACGCTAAAATGCAGAAAATAATTCAAGGAGATAAATTTAAATTGTTGAGTTATTACTTCAATTTAGGTATTTTAATAAATCTTTCCTCCTCCAACACCAAAGACTACCCAAAAACAATAACAAAATAAGCCATATCGGTGGTGCAGTCATGCGGTTGATTTCACCTGCATCAAAGGTTTCTTTGGCGTTCAGTACTTGTTCTTGTTTGGCTGCTAAAGCGGCTTTTTGTGCTTCATTTTCTACCGCTATAAAAGAGGTAACAGGAGTCATAATGTGTTGGGCGAAACTGTTTTTTACCAATGATAACCACTGCCCATTATTGCCATCAGGATATAAGATTTTTTGCTTCCATAAAGCATTTAACTCTAATGCACTTATCCACTGATTATCAGATAGTTTTGTCGTTGATGATATTGGTTTTTTTAGCTCAGAAAAAATAAAGCTTCCCATATTGTTATCAGGTAAATAATATTGCTTGCCTTCACTATCTGTATACAAACAAACAGGGTGTTGACTTGCCAATGTTGAAAGGTCTTTTTGAATAGGATTTAACGGTCTTTTTGTTAAAGAATGAAGGTTCAACTGCCCTTCAGTATTCAGTACATAAAAGGAATCATTTTCCGGGAAAGTCATTTGGAAATTGGCGAGATTGGATTTGGTAAATAGGGCTTTGGAAATACTGTCGCTGACAGCTACAAAAATAGGGTAGTTAGGAGACGGATTGACGTATTGCTCCACCAAATTTTCTATAAGGGCTTTTTCCAAAAAGAAGCCTCCTTTAAAGTTGATATTTTTTAATTTTTCTTGCCAATTATCTGTTATATCAAAGGTTTCTGTATAATAATTAACGGCCGTAATTTTGGCATTATCAGGGCTAATCAATTGTTTTTTGAGCCATTTTTCTATCTGTTTAATATAACTATCAATTTGTTTTTCTTCATATTTTGAGCAATCTACTAAAAAATGGTAATAGGGAGTGCGCTCCATTTTAGAAAGCTCATTTTTGGCAGCAGCAGAGATAAAAGTCGCTTGTTTATCTACTAAATCAAGACTTTCGCTAATCGGAAAATGATTGTTATCTCCTAATAAAACTTCCTGATTATCAATCTGTAAAGTAAAAGGGTATTTATGTATAATTTCAATGCCTGTTTGTCGTTTTTCTTTATCATTAAATGGAAATACCCGAAAAGCTATTTTATTTCCTGTTAGGTAATATAAAATTCCTGGGTCGCGTCTACGTGAGGTAATTTGTTGATACACCCACATAGCTGCCTTTTTTTCTGCTAAAATTCCATGTTCTCGCCTGCCTTCAATCATCAAATAATAATCACTAATATACGCACTTTCAGGTAAGCTAAAGGTTGTTGCATATTCTACCTGTGAAGTTGTACGATTGCGAAGCTGTAAATTTACCCATGTTTTATAATAGTTTTCCTGCTTATTAAATTGACTATCAGTAATTATAGTATCTAATTTTACACTAATCGTATCTGTATTAAAAGCCCTACTGCTCACCCAAGTTTTTGATTTTCCGAAAAAAATCTTTTCTAAATCGTGTATTTTTTGATTTGATAAAGTTAAATTATCCAATACTAGCCATTGATATAAGGGACTTAAATAGGGTTGTCGGTGATGATTGTGCCAACTTCTAATACGTTTTTTATTTAACTTAACACTTTTTAGTACCCTTTCTAAAGATTTTGTATTGATGTTTTTATTATTTTTAGTATTGTTTGATTCATAAACAGCATTAAGGGCTTTGTGTAAACTTTGTCTATCTTGTGAATATTTTAGAACAATAAAAGCAGGAAGTAATAAAAAAGAAAGTATGCCTATTGTTTTTAATGAGTTTTTGTTTAACTGCTCTTTTAAAAAGGCAAAATCATTCATTAAAGATTGACTGTGGATAATGGCAATGATGAGTGGGGCAAGCATTAAAAAGCCCAAACCGAAGCCAATAGTAATAATAACAGAGAGTGGTAGATAAGGTAAAAATACTAAGAAAAAATACATAGTATAGCTGAAAGTAAAGCATTTAGCTAAGAAAATTGATATTCTTGCTATTCGATTTTTGAACTCAGGTAAACACAATATTACACCATTAAAAAAAGTTAAAATATAAAATAAATAATGGCTAAAATTGCCAAATGGATGTTTTATCATGTGGAAATCAAAAACATCTGCAAAAATTCCATTATTGAGCGCAAGACCAATTAAGGGCAGTATAATTGTTAGGGGAATCATCCAAATTAAGCGATATTTACGAAGGGTATCCGCTTTTCTAGTTAATAAAATATAGAAAAAACGAATCAAAAAGAATAGAAAGGCAAGAGGGAAAATGGTTAAACAACTAATGAATAGAGATTCTGCTAAATCGGAACGATAACCAAATATTTTTCTAACAAATTGTGAACCAGTAACAGCTATGCTATAACCAAAAATGGGAATAATTATTGTAAGTGCAAAATTGGTGAGTAAACTTTGCTCTTTATCAGAGGGTGTAAATTTCAGGACAATTAAAAAGAGACCATAGGCTAGTGCAGGCATCAAAAAAGTGAAGATATACAATTGTAAATCATGCTCAAATAACATCCATCGCGGAACATTTCTAGGAAAAATATTATCAAACATATTATACATTAGCGCAACTAGAAAAGGAATGTAAGTAAGTAATAATGCAAAGCCTATCCAAGTATCAATTTTCTGTTTTTTAGCAATTTTATAAATGGCATAAAATGTAAAGAATGTAATTAGAGCAAGTAATGTTCCACCAAAAAATCCCCAAACTCTTATGTGTTCAGTTTCTAATAAGGAGTTGATGATAACATAAGCATTAGCGTATAAAAATACTAGAATCAATTGCGGTATGGTAACAACTAGGAAAAGCCAATAAGGTTGTAATAGTTTTTTCATAAGTGTATAAAGTTAGTAGATGCGTAGTGCATTGTTTCTGTATGAATTGCGGAACTATAGAGATGCAGTATCTTACTTCTCGCTTATATGGGTTTGTTTTCTATAAACGATGTAGTTCTACCAAAAAAAGTAATCCGTTTAAGAACGTTGAAAAAAATAGGAAATTGCTTAGATGCATACGAATTGTCTTTTGATTATTTTGATGAAAAAAATATAGATATTGAATCAAAAGAGTAAAAAAAAACGTAATTTGCAACAGAAAAAAGAACAACTAGACTTTAGTTGATATTGCAAGTAAAAGAATTTTTAAATAAAATATAAAATGATATGAGATGTATTATTTTTAGTGTTTTTTTTATAGGTATTCTATTGTTTTCTGCTTGTAAAAAAGATGTTGTAGAAATCCCTTTAACAGATATAGAGTTAATACAGGCGATTCAAAAAGCGGATAAACAAATTATTATAGAAAGTGCTTTGCCTCAAGCTACAAGAGTGCTATTACAATCAGATTTTTCAGAAAGTTTTACAGATGAAGTGAAACTAGCTATTGATTTAGGCTATGAAATAGACATTCGCAAAGGGCGTGGTTTATTGGTTGGTAATCGTTCAAAAGTGTATTTTGATTTAGACGGGCGACAATTAGAGGGAGAAGAAGAGCGAGGAAAAGATGAGGAATGTTTTGATTTTATATATCCAATTTCATATGTTATTAATGGAACAATTCTTACAGGTAATGACAGTGAGGAATTAAAAACAGCTATTAAGGAATGGTATACCACAAATCCTGATGCTAAAGATCGTCCTAGTCTGCAATATCCTGTGAGTATTACATTTGAGGATAAGGAAACAATGGTTATAAATAATGAGGAGGGAATGGAGCGAGTGTATAAAGCTTGTAAAGATGGCAAAGAAGAATGGGAAGATGGTGATAAAGAAGAATGGGGAGATAAAAAATGTTTTGATTTTATCTATCCTATTGTTTACACAATGCCTGATGGCGTAACTATTTCAGTTAATAATGAGGAAGAATTTGGAACATCAATGCGGGAATGGTATACTGCACACCCCGATTCTAAAGAAGAACCTAGTTTGCAATATCCTGTAACGGTGGTATTTGAAGAAGGGGAAACAGTAGAGATAAATAATGAGGAGGGAATGGAGCGAGTGTATAAAGCTTGTAAAGATGGCAAAGAAGAATGGGAAGATGGTGATAAAGAAGAATGGGGAGATAAAAAATGTTTTGATTTTATCTATCCTATTGTTTACACAATGCCTGATGGCGTAACTATTTCAGTTAATAATGAGGAAGAATTTGGAACATCAATGCGGGAATGGTATACTGCACACCCCGATTCTAAAGAAGAACCTAGTTTGCAATATCCTGTAACGGTGGTATTTGAAGAAGGGGAAACGGTAGTAGTGAATAATGAGGAGGAAATGAAAAGGGTGTATAAAGCTTGTAAAGATGGCAAAGAAGAATGGGAAGATGGTGATAAAGAAGAATGGGGAGATAAAAAATGTTTTGATTTTATCTATCCTATTGTTTACACAATGCCTGATGGCGTAACTATTTCAGTTAATAATGCTGAAGACTCCGAAGATTTTATTCAAGTAAAGCAAAGGAAGCTAAAGCCTCTTG